>NZ_JBFUIU010000290.1:0-10617 GCF_056401695.1 Variovorax sp. P4_D9 | reverse complement strand
AGGCAGGACGGTCGGATTATGACGATTCGGGCGTGATGGCGATGCGCGCGGCGGCCTCCTTCAGACGGTAGCTCTTGCCCTCGAACTCCAGCATTGCGCAGCGGTGCATGAGCCGGTCCAGGATGGTAGTGGCCATGGTGGCGTCGGCGAGGTACTTGCCCCAGTCCTGCACCACCCGGTTGGAGGTGATGACGATGGCGCGGCGCAGCTTGTAGCGCTGGTGCACGATGGCCTGCAGCAGTTCGGCGCTCACGTCGGCAATGCGCCGGGCCAGGAACAGGTCATCCAGGACCAACAGGTCTGGCTCGATCCAGCCCTTGAGCTGTTCGGCCTGCTCTGCTGTGCTGGCCAGCCCGTAGCGGGCGAACTCGGAGTCGGCCTCCACGTAGCGCACGTCATAGCCCTGCAACGTGGCCTGGTAGGCCACCGCCTTGGCCACATGGCTCTTGCCGGTGCCGGGCTTGCCGACGATCAGTGCGTTGGCCCCCTCGCCGATGAACTTCAGGGTGTGCAGCTCGAAGCAGGCGTTGCGCGGCAGCTTGGCGTTGAAGCGCCAGTCGAAGTCCGCCAGCGTGAGGCGCTCGGCCAGGCCTGAGCGCTTGAAGCGGCGCTCCATCAATCGCGAGCGGCGCCGGTCGAGCTCGTCTTGCAGCATGGCGGCGAAGGTCTCCAGGAAGGGCTGCTGGGCGGCCTGGGCCTGCATCACGCGGGTGGACAGGGTGTCGGCGATGCCGGACAGGCGCAGCTCGCGCAGGGCGCGTTCGATCTCGGTCATGTTCATGGCTGGGCGATCTCAGTGGTGTTGGAGGTTGTGCCGCCCGAGGTGGCGGTGGCGACGTGGGCGAACAGATCGCCGTATTCGTCGGCGCTGCGAATGAGCTCGTGCTGCTGGGTGAGCGTTGACGCCGACTGTGTCGGGGTGCCGGCCTGCAGGGCGGCCAGAGCGTCGGCCACCAGCCGCTCGGTGAGCGCCTTGACGTGGCGGTAGCTGTGTACGCCTTGCTCCATGGCGGCCGCGCAGGCCGCGTCGATGAAGTGATTGGGGTAGCGCTTGGCCAGGTTGACGATGCCCCAGAGCTTGCGCTGGCCCACGCGCCCCTCGATGGCGAACAGCGTCTGGCACAGCCGAGAGGCCTGCGGCCCGATGGTGCGGGCCTGGCTCAAGATGTAGCGCGTCTCGCGCGAGGGGTTGAACACCCGCTCGGCCATGGGCAACACCACGGTGCCGGGGCGATCGACCCGGTCGTGGGTGCGCAGCAGGCTTGGGTGCGAAGGTCTCGGATCTCGATGCGCCGCTCGAACAGCCGCACCAGCACCTTGGAGCCAATCGGGCCGGGCGCGCGGCGTAGCTGCTGTGGTCGATGCGCACGCAGCTGTCGTCGCAGACCGTGCGCTGCACCTCGGTGAAGTACTGCATGCGCGTGGCTGGCAGCGGCTGCAGGTGGGCGCGCTCCTCCTCGAACATGGCCTGCACCTGACGGCGCTCGGCGCCGTGGATGCGCGAGGCGGCCCACTTGGACTCCCAGTGTTCCAGGCAGGCGTTCTGCTCTTCGATGGTCTCGAAGCGCCGCCCCTTGAGCGCGGTGGACTGGGTATGTTGGATCGCGTTCTCTACCGTACCCTTGCGATTCGGATCCCGTACCCGGGCTGGGTCGGCCACCACCTCGTAATGAGCGAGTGTGGCCGCGTAGACCGGATTGAGCGCGGGCTCGTACAGGTCGGGCTTCAAGACGCCCTCCTTAAGGTTGTCCAGCTTTTGTGGCGTAGCCCGTTATGTGCCCAACCGGCGCGGAAGCCGCCCTGGCGATGGCGAGCCACCGGTTGATGGGAACAAAACCATCAGAGCGACTGCAGCCATTTCATCAGGTCCTGGTCGTGACGCCATCGGACACGCGCGGGAGATGCCGCCGAAGTTGTCGGAGGCATGCATGCCGCGAGGGCCGCCATCTTGGTCCGCATCGTTATCTCAGCGTATCGATTCGTGGTATCGAGGCTGACGTGACCGAGCCATGCACGAATCACGTTGAGGTCGACACCGGACTCGAGTAGCCGGACCGCAGTTGTATGCCGGAAACTGTGCGGAGAGATCGTCTTGGGCTGGTTGTTTGCTCCACGCCGAATGAAGCCCTCGGTATGACGGCGCACGAGTTTGTAGATGCCAAAGCGCGTGAGCGGCTGCTGTCGGCCTGAGACGAAAAGCGGGGCCTGAGTATCGCCCGTTCGAACCGTGTCCAACTGCCTGAGCAAGGTAGCAGTCTCCGGCCAGATCGGACAGGCGCGCCACTTGTCGCCTTTGCCGTGCAGCCGAACGCGCAAGGGCCCGGCGAGGTCGACGTCGCCAACACGCAAGTCGGCGATCTCCTGCACTCGGGCGCCGGTGTTGTACAGCAGCATGAGCAGCGCGCGATCCCGCAGCGCCCGATTGCCTTGCGCCACAAGGGCCTGGAACAGCTGCTCGACTTCGTCGTGTTCCAAGTAACGAGTTTCTGCGGGCGCCGCGCGCTTGTTCGGGATCGCTTCCACGCGCTCGGCCTCAGCCAGCAATTCACAGTGATGCGTCGCCAAATAGCGGTAGAAGGTATGCAGCGCAGCCAGACGCTGGTTACGAGTTTGCGGCTTGTTGTGGCGCTCACGCTCGATCATCTGCAGGAAATCCAGAACCCTCTGCGACGACAGGTCGGCCAGCACGAGCCGAGTGACCGGCTTGCGGCAGGCTCCGGCGACGAAGGCGAGGAACAGCTTCATCGTGTCGCGGTAGCTCTTGATGGAGCCCGGTTGCAGACCCTTCTGCACGTTCAGGTGATCCTCGAAGAAGTTGAACAGCACTTGCCCGATGGTGCTCATGGCTGGCCTCGCCCTGGGGCGAATGCCCGAAACCTTCGATCGGCCTCGCGCAACAGCTCCTCGGTGATCGTCAGGTACACAGCGGTGGACGCCGGGTCTGCGTGGCCGAGGAACGTTGAGAGGTGAAGCAAGCGCGAATTGGGATCGATGCCCGAGCGATACCAACGCAGCAAGGTACCCACGGCGAAGGCGTGGCGAAGATCATGCAGGCGTGGAGTGCAGACGCCGGTCGGAATGTGCAGCCCCAGCCGAGGCAGTAGCGAGTGGAAAGTCTGGCTGAACGTGCATTCGTTGACGGCGCCGCGCGCGGTGAAGGAAAACAGCGGCGCCTCAGGGCTGGGGTACGTCCCGTGTCGCTGTTCGACATAGCGCGCCAGGCGCTCGCCTATGCGCGGACCAAACGGCACCAGCCGACTCTTGTAGAACTTGGTCTCGCGGATCAGTAGTGTGGCGTCATCGAACCGGACATCGCCCACCAGCAATCTGCTGACCTCGCCCACCCGCAGCCCCAATCCGTACAGAAGCGCAAATACCGTCTCGTAGATCAGCGCGCGATGCGGCGCACGTGAACAACTGCGCAAATTGCGCGCGACCTCGAGCAGTCGTCTCGCATCGTCGAGACTGAACAGGTACGGAATGCGTTGACCACTCACGCGACGAGAGCTGGCCGTGACGGGGTTGTGATCGACCATGCCTTGCATCAGCGTCCAGTCGAAGAACCGTCGCACCGACCCGACCAGATGGTTGTAGCTGCGTGCATGCTCGCGCGGGCGAGAAGCGAGGAACGCGTCGATGATCCGAGGATTGATCTGTTGCAGAGCTGTGACGCGGTGCTCGGCAAGATAGGCGTCGAGCAACCGCAGCGCTGCTGCTTCGGTTCGGTATCTGCGACCCAGTGCCCGCTTGAACTGCAGGAAAGCGTTGATCGGCGCAGCACAGGAACTCCGGAGCTCAGCTTGGCGGCGACTCATAGGGCCTCCCCGTTGCCCATGGCAACTTCGCGCAGCGCGGCGATATCGACCTTCGTGTAGATCCTGGTCGATGCAGTCGACCGGTGGCCGACGTAATCGCCAATCGTCTTCAGTGAGAAGTCGGCATCAACCAACCGTTGCACGCAGGTGTGGCGCAGCGTATGGGCGCCGGCGCGGTGAACCTGCACGCCGGCGCGGTGAAGGTACCTCACCACCGCCGAGCAGACCGCCGCGTTGGAGATGGGACGACACGGTGCCATTGCTCGGAGGAACACATGCCGATCAGCGGTCTGCTGGCGGCCGTCCTTCAGGTAATCGATGATGGCCTCACCAACGACGCTGGCCAGCGGATAGGCTGACCAGTGGCCTGCCTTGCGTTGCGGGATGTTCAGCCGCTCGTGTTGCCAGTCGATGTCTTCCAGCATGAGGCTGGCCACCTCGTGGGCGCGCAGGCCATACGCCACCAGCAGCAATAGCATCGCGTAGTCGCGGCGCCCCACAGCGGAGCGCCGATCCACGCAGTTCAGCATCTGCCGGACTTCCTCCCAGGTGATGGCCCTCGGCAGATTGGCCAGGCGATATGCCTGGGGCGGTTGAACCGCGACGCCGAGATCGCGGTCAATGAAACGCTCGCGGTGGCAGTAGCGAAGGAATACGTGAAGCGTGCCACATAGATCGCGTCGGCTCGAGCGGCTCAAGCCAGGGCAGTAGTTCACGATGAAAGCCGCCAGAAGCGCGGGCGACAAAGACGCGACCGAAGCGTGGGCACGCTCAATGAATGTCTGCAGGCCGTTGAGGTAATGAACGTATTGCCGAATGCTGGCGGGCTTGAGCCCGCGCTCATCGCGCAGATAACCAGCAAATCCTGGCACCTCAGCTTCGAATGGAAAAGGCTTGCGTGGGCGGTGCGGTTCGACACTGCCATAAAGCGCCAACTCAAGCATCTGGCGCACCGGGTTGCGCACATCGCGCGCAGCCTTCGCGCGGCATTCCTCGGACTTGCTCGACCTGCCGTGGACCGACTGCCAAAGCAGTACGAACGGCTCCACGTGCTCCAGCGCGGTCCAGCCGTCGGTTGCCCCGTGCCGACTTGCGAAGTCGCCGAATTGGCAAAGGATCGGGACGCGCTTGAAGACGTTGCGGGCCGAATACCCCTGCGCCTCCATCCACGCGACGTAGTGCTCGATGTAGGTCACAGCAACGTTGGCTCGAATGCGATCGACCGTGACCGGCCTGACGTAGTAGCGCTCCAGCATGACAACCTCCGTTCCAAGTTGGGAAAGGAGGTCGATCCTCGCTCTGGCTTCTCGGGTTATGTGCCCGCCTTCCCCTGCGACCGGAGAAGCTCCAGGGCGGCTTCCGCGCCGGTTGGGCACATAACGGGCTACGCCACAAAAGCTGGATTTTGTTCCCGGGAACAAAATCCAGCACGACGTAGTGGGTCGACCCGCCAAAGTAGGCCCAGGCCTGCTCGTGCAACTCAGCCCAGACTTGCTGGCTGGACTTCCAGACCACGCGACGGAAGCTACGCCGCGAGTAGCGCAGCGTGGCCACGAACAGGCGGGGTTTGCGCCAGCGCTCGGTGCCCGGCACCCGGGTGGGGGCGCCTTCACCGTAGTCGACCTGCATCTCCTCGCCTAATCGCAAGCATCCCGTAATCGAAAGGACGAGCAGGAAGCCGCGGAAATCCGAGGCACTCCCGCGATTCTCCTTCGCATTATTGGCGTGTGGGATCCTCGACGAACCACTTTGTCGAGGAGGCTCGCATGTCCAATTCCGCATCAGTATGTTCTTCAAGTGCTTCATTGATCGAGAGACTGCGGCATCACCTGAAGATCGAGGCGTATTCCCCGTCGATCCAGCGGTGGTATCCCACGTTCGCACGTCACTTCCTGGACTACTGCGACGGCAAGCGCCTATCGATGGATGCTGTCCGATCGGTGCACGTCGCGCAGTTCTTGCGTCGGCAATATCGGCTCTTCTGTCAACGGCACGGGCAGTCTTTGCCGCTTAGCAAATGGCGCCACCGATACACCGGTGCCGTTCACATGCTGCTTCGTCTTGTGCACGGAAGATGGCCGATCGCCGAGCCGCCGGCCACCGCACTCGAAGCCTTTCACCGCAACGTCGTGCAGGATTACGACAGGTGGTTGGCCGATCTGCGTGGACTTTGTCCAGAGACTCGAACCAAGCGCACGACATATGCGCTGCGGTTCCTGACCTCGCTCGGGTCCCAGGCAGATCAGAACGGCCTTGGGGACCTGAGCGTTCGCGACATTGATGCGCACTTGAAGCGACGTTGTCGCGGGCTGCGACGCGCCTCCATCGAAGACTGCACCGTCTGCCTTCGAGACTTCCTGCGCCATCTGTGCCGTAATGGGTTGACCGCAACCGATCTCTCCGGCACGGTGATCGGACCGCGCATCTACGAGCACGAGGGCATCCCCTCGGCGCTTCGTTCGGAAGAAGTGCAGCGAGTGCTGGAAGTGACTCGCGAGGATCTCTCGCCGGTCGGTCTGCGCGACTACGCCGTCTTGACGCTGTTGGCGACCTACGGCCTGCGGGCTGCAGAGATCGTCAGGTTGCGCCTTGAGGACATCGACTGGAGGCGAGATCTTCTTTGCGTGCGCCACGCGAAGACCGGAACGTACTCCGAGCTTCCATTGCTGCGCGAACCCGGCGAAGCCATGCTTCGATACCTGAAGAAGGGGCGTCCGCCAAGCGCGCATCGAGAAGTCTTCCTGCGTATCCAGGCTCCGCATCGGCCGTTCAAGGGCGGATCGATCCTCAACTGCATCACGAGTTCTCGTCTCCGAGCGGCCGGAATCACCCCGCAAGGGAGAAAGGGACCGCATGCCTTTCGCCACGCGCGGGCCGTGAGTTTGCTGCGCTCCGGCGTGCCGCTCAAGATCATCGGCGACGTGTTGGGGCACACGTCTGCCGCAGCAACTGCCGAGTACCTCAAACTAGCGACGGAGGATCTACGAGCCATCGGGTTGGAGCTTCCCAGTGGAGTATCGCCATGACATCCACCGGCAACGCGAAGCTCATCGAGCGGTTCCTGCGGGCGCAGCGCTATCGCCATCCGGCCACGGTGGAGAACTACACCGGCCTCCTGCGCAACTTCAACGGCTTCGTCGCGAGGCACGGTTCCGGCGCTTCACCGACCGTATCGATCGTCCAAGACTGGCTGAAGGAACGCAGCCTGAAATGGGCGGCACACATCCTTTATCACCGGGCTCGCCTCGTCGAACGATATCTCAACTGGCTTGAAGGCCAGGGGGTGATTGCAGCGAACCCCTTTGCGGAGCTGCATCGGCTATACGGCCCGCGCACCACGCCGATCGTGGGCGCCCTGGTTAGCGAAGACAGTGCCACAGAATTGCAGCAGCTGCGGCGGATGCCGCGCTTCGGAAGCGTCCTTGGACGAGTAATGGAAGAGCACGTGGCGCATATGCGCGCGCTCGGCTATCGCTACGACACCGGCGAGGACACGTTGCTTCGCTTCGATCGCTTCCTCCAGCATCACCCCGAGTCGATCGGACTGCCGTTGAACGCGCTCGCTGAGCTCTGGAGCGAGGAACAGCCGTCTCCGTATCACTTGTTCGAGGCGCGGAGAGCGGGGCGCATCGTCTCGAAGGCCATGCACCGGCTCGATCCGCGGGTGCCTATCTTGCCAATTGGACAGGGGGTGGCTGAGGGTGCCCGCCGGGGCCAGCGCACCGCCCATCTCTATACGGACGAGGAGATACAGCGAGTGCTGGAGGCCGCACTGTCGTATCCGTCGCCGAAGGCGCCGCTGCGTCCATTGACGCTCTTCACAATGCTGGTGCTTGCCTACTGCGCCGGGCTTCGGGGAGGAGAGATCGTGCGCTTGAGGCTCGGCGATGTCGATCCGCAGGAAGAGACCATCGACATCCGCGAGACGAAGTTCTTTAAGCATCGTCGCTTGCCCCTGGCCCCCGGAGTGATGGCCGCTCTCGGGCAGTATCTCTCGCAGCGGAAGCAAGCCGGCGCGCCGGCGAGCGCGGGCAGTCCCCTGTTCTGGTCTCCGCAGACCAACCAAGGCTACTGCATTGGAGGAGTGAGGCTTGTGCTGACGGATGTGCTGCGACGTGCGGGCGTCAAACCGGCGCGCGGGGCAATCGGAGCGCGAATTCATGATCTGCGGCACACGATGGTGGGTCACCGGATGCGCGATTGGTACAAGGCGGGCATCAATCCACAGTCCAGGCTGCCGTACCTCGCAACGTACCTCGGGCACAAGGACATCCGCTCGACGCTGGTGTATCTGAACATCACTCCGGAGTTGCTGCAGGAAGCCGCCGAACGCTTCCGCAAGAACGGCGCGGCGGCGTTACGGGCAGCGGAGGGGGCGCAATGAACTCGAACTCCCTCGCCGGTCTGCTGCACGCGTTCTTCCATGAATGGATGGCGAAACAGAGGAATCTCTCTCGCCACACCGTATGCTCGTACCGCGACACTTGGAAGTTGTTCCTGCGATTTGCTGCTGAACGTAAACGGCGACAGATCGCGCAGTTGTCGCTGGCCGATCTGCAGGCTGGCGAGGTACTGGCGTTCCTCGACCACCTGGAGAAGGACAGGAAGGTGACCATCGGCACACGCAACTGTCGGCTCGCCGCCATCCGTAGCTTCTTTGACTTCGTCGCCCATCGCGAACCGCTGGCGATCGTGCAATGCACTGAGATTGCGCGGATCCCAGTCAAGAAGAAGACCCAGCCAGCCATGTGTTACATGGATGCGGAGGAGATCGCGGCCATCCTGCTAGAGCCCGACCGCTCGAGCTTGGAAGGACAAAGGGATCACGCGCTGCTCGCGTTCCTCTATAACACGGGAGCCCGGATCCAAGAGGCGCTGGATGTCTGCCCGCGGGCCATACGCTTCGAATCACCCGCTCAGGTCGAGTTGCTCGGGAAGGGGCGCAAGGGTCGAATCTGCCCGTTGTGGCCGGAAACGGTCCAGGTGTTAAAGGCGCTGCTGAGACGACAACCGCGCCCGGATGACGAACCCGTCTTCGTCAATCGATATGGTCGGCCGCTCGGCGCCGCTGGCGTTCGCTTCAAGCTCAAGAAATATGTTCTGTCCGCCGCCCGGCACGTACCTTCGCTCGCGACAAAGAAGGTCACGCCGCACACGTGGCGTCACAGCGTCGGCGTTCAGTTGGTCGCAGCCGGCGTGGATGTGACAGTAATCCGCGACTGGCTCGGGCATGCGCGACTCGACACGACCAATCACTACGCACGCGCCAATCTGGAGACCAAGCGAAGAGCGCTCCAGCAGGTCGATCCATCGACGAAGCCGGGTCGGCCGCCACGGTGGAAGCGGAATCCGGAACTGCTCGCCTGGCTTGACTCGTTGTGAACCAGGCGCGCCCGTAATGGAAAGGTCGCGTTACCCAGTAGCACGAAAATCGAGGACGCGGGCCACCACCTTCGCATTACCGGATGCTTGCGATTAGGCGAATTGGACTAAACCGCTGGCGCGATAGTGCCTGATCACAGGCCGGGCGCCAATCCACCGCCCTGGGCGCATTTCCCGAGAAGCTCCCGATGCGGAACGATGCAGTTGCTGTTCGCAGCACTTCATCCGTTCCACTTGCAAAGGAGCTTCGCCATGACACCGCTACGCCAGCGGATGCTCGAAGACATGGGCATTCGCAATCTCGCCGAGAACACACAGCTGTCCTATCTGCAACAGGTCTCGCTGTACGCCCGACACTTTGACCGCTCGCCTGAGGCACTCGGACCGGAGGAGGTTCGGGCCTATCAGGTGCATCTGACGAAGACCCGCAAACTCGCTCCGGGCTCAGTCAGCATCGCGACGGCGGCGCTGCGCTTCCTCTACAAGGTGACACTCAAGCGCGACTGGATGCCGGACGACATCCCCATGCCCAAGAAGCCGTTCAAGCTGCCGGTCGTGCTCAGCCAGGCGGAGGTCGCTCATTTTCTTGACTGCGTCGACAGCCTGAAGCAGCGCACGATTCTCACCACCGCCTATGCCGCAGGCCTGCGCGTGTCCGAGGCCACGCACCTGAAGGTGACCGACATCGACAGCCAGCGCATGATGGTGCGTGTCGATCAAGGCAAGGGGGGCAAATGTTCTAYAGAACATTTGCCCCCACATGTGTTCGCCGGTCTTATGTTGCGTCGGGTGCGGCACCCGCGATTGGAAGGGCGAGAGCTGTCGGTAGATGCCGGTACGACCGCAACATAAGGTTTCGGCCGCATTCCTACAGCGACCGATGAGACCTGGATCGGAGTGCCACTGCTTGATGGAAACCCCATCGGGTTGTGCGCAGTGCGCCAGAGCCTTGGCTTCCATTTCCAGGTCTACCTGGGCATAGATGTACATGGTGTCGAGGAGCCAGGGGCGCGAAATACTATGTGTCGTCAAAGACGACGAGATCCAGTTGACTCCAGGGGTCAAGGAAGCACCACAACATAAGACCGGCGAACACATGTGGTATGAAGCTGCACATCGGCGTGGACAGCCAGACGGGTCTTGCGCACAGCGCGGTGGTCACTGCAGCAAATGTGCACGACAAGCATCCGCTGCCCGATCTTCTGCACGGCCAGGAGGAGCGCGTCTACGGCGATTGCGCATATACCTCGCAGGAGAAATTGATCGAGTCCAAGGCACCAGGGGCGGCGGACTTCACTAACAAGAGGGTCCGCAAGGGCAGCGTCACCGAGKAGCTCGAGCGCATGGTCAACCGCATCAAGTCGAGCGTGCGAGCCCGGGTTGAGCACGTATTCGGCGTCGTCAAGCGCCTGTGGGGCTT
>NZ_JBFUIU010000289.1:0-10678 GCF_056401695.1 Variovorax sp. P4_D9 | reverse complement strand
ATTCGATGTAGAGCGGCGCGCTCGCGGCGGCCGGCGCTCGCGCAACCGGCGCGGCGGTTTCGGCCAGGCTGTAGAACTGGGTGCGCGTGCTGCTGCAGCCCGTCGCCGCCAGCATTGCCGCCGCGATCAGCCATGCGCCCGGGCGCAACGTCGTCGATCTCATTTCTGCTTGTCCTCCGGCTTGCCGCGGATCAGGGATTCGGGATGGCGCTCCAGGTAGTCCGTCAAGACCCGCAGCGAGCCCGCGGCCCGCGTGACCTCCTGCAGCGTCTGGCGCAGGTCCTGCTGCATCGGCGAGTCGTCGGCGATGGTCTTCTCGGCCGAGTTCAGCGTTCGCCGCACGTCCTTCATGGCCGCCGCCATCTCGGGCGTCAGGTCGTTGTGGATGCTCCTGACCAGTTGTTCGGCGCTGCTCAGCGTTTTGTTGAGCGTGCCGAGCGCCTTGCGCAGATCGGTGCTGATCTCGTCGAACGGCACCTTGTTGAGCTTGCGCGCGATGTCCGACACCTGCGACTGCAGTTCGTCCAGGCTGTTGGGCGTCGTCGGCAGCTCCAGCGGCGTGCGTTCGATGTCGAGCGTGGCCGGCTTGGCGTCCGGGAAGAAGTCGATCGCCACATAGACCTGCCCGGTCAGGAGGCTGCCGGTGCGCAATTGCGCGCGCAGCCCCTTGCTTACCAGGAAGCGCCAGCGTTCAAGCTGCGACAACTGGCCCTCCTTGGTCGGGTCGGAGCCTCGGCGCCGCAGGCGGTCGGGGTAGATCTGCACCACCACCGGCATCTTGAACTCGCGCTCGGYGCGGTCGAACTCGACCCCGATCGACTTGACCTCGCCGATCACCACGCCGCGGAAGTCGACCGGCGCCCCGGGCGACAACCCGCGCAGCGACTGGTTGAAATACAGCAGCATGGTGCGCGACGGACCGTCCGGCTCCTTCATTGCCGTGGTCTCGTCACCCGCCAGCACGAAGGCCGCGTTTTCTTGCGCCAGCGGTCCGTTCTGGTCGTCGGGCGACTGGAAGGCGATGCCGCCCAGCAGCACCGTGACCAGCGATTGGGTCCGCACCTTGAGGCCGCTCGCATTGAGGTCGACATCGAAGCCGCTGGCATGCCAGAAGCGGGTGTTGACGCCGACGAACTTGTCGTAGGGCGCGTTCACGAAGACCCGCAGCGTGACTGCGCGGCCATCGCCATCGAGCTCGTAGGCCGCGACCTGCCCCACCTTGATGCGCCGGAAGTAAACCGGCGAACCGATGTCGAGCGAGCCGATGTCGCGTGATTTGAGCAGGAACTGCCGGCCCGAGGCATCGCGCGTGACGATCGGTGGGGTCTCGAGTCCGGCGAATTCGCCGGCGGTCTCTTCCGAGGTGCCAGCGTCGGCGCCGATGTAGGCGCCCGAGAGCAAGGTTCCGAGCCCCGAGATGCCCGTGGTGTCGAGCCGCGGGCGCACCACCCAGAAGCGGGTGTCCTGCGCAGTGAAGGCGCTGGCCTCCTTCTTCAGCTGCACCAGCACCCGCACGTGCGAGCGGTCGGAAGCCAGGCGGATGCTCTGCACGGTGCCGATCTRCACGTCCTTGTACTTGACCGCGGTCTTGTTGGCCTCGAGGCCCTCGGCGCTCTTGAAAGTCAGCACGATCTCGGGGCCCCGGTCCATCAGGATGCGGGCGACCAGCGCCACGCCGACCATCGCGGCCACGATCGGAATCAACCAGATCAGCGAAGGCAGCCAGTTGCGCCGCCTGACGACCCTCGGCGCGGACCGCGGTGGCGGGGGCTCGGGTCGGATGGCTTCGTCACTCATATCGGTTCATTGTCCATTTTTGTTTCTTCGGGACCCGCGGCAGCCCCGGTGTCCCAGGTCAGCCGCGGGTCGAAGCTCAGCGAGGCCATCATGGTCAGCACCACCACCGCGCCGAAGGCCGCGATGCCAACGCCGGCCGTGATCTCGGCAAAGCCATGGATTCGCACCAGTCCGGCCAGCAGCGCCACCACGAAGACGTCGAGCATCGACCAGCGGCCGATCACCTCCAGCATGCGATAGAGCTTGGCCCGCTCGAGCTGGCGCCAGGTGCTGCGGCGCTGGGCCGTGATGTTCAGCAGGGTCAGTGCGCTGAGCTTGAACAGCGGCACCAGGAAGCTGGCGATGAAGATCAGCGCCGCCAGCCCGTAGGCGCCGGTCACCCAGAAATAGATGACGCCGCTCAGGATGGTGTCCTGCTGGGTGCCGAGCAGGCTCTTGGTGATCATCACCGGCAGCAGGTTGGCCGGCAGGTAGAGGATCGCGGCGGCGATCAGGTAGGCCCAGGTGCGCTGGATGCTGTCGGGCTTGCGCGCGTGCAGGTGGGTGCCGCAGCGGGCGCAGGGCTCGCCTTCGACGGCGCCCTGCCAGGTGGTGCCGCAATGGTGGCAGGCCATCAGCCCCTGCGATCCCGCGGTCTCGACGGCGGCGTCATCACCCAGCGCAGGACCTTCGCGCCGCAGTGCCTTGGCAATGGCCTTTGGAATTGCCCTGGGAATGGCCCGGCGGCTCACTGGAGTACCTTCGTGCTTCGCACTGCGGTGCGAGCTTGCTTGGGGCGGCCCGGCGCAGCGCTCATCCGTCCTGCCCCGGTCGCGGCTCGAAGGCCATTTCCCAGARGGTCCGGGGGTTGAACGACAGCACTGCCGTCAGCAGCACCGTGAGCCCCATGAAGGCCCAGAGCGCCGGGCCCGCGATGACCTGCGCCAGGCTGCTGAGCTTGATGATCGCCACCAGCACGCCGAGCAGGAACACCTCGATCATGCCCCAGGGCCGCAGCGCCACCAGGGCGTTGACCAGCACGTCGAAACCCGCCGGCCGGCGCTCGTAGCGCATCGGCACCAGCAGGTAGAACAGGATGCACAGCTGCAGCAGCGGGAACAGCAGCGTGGTCGCCAGCACCAGCAGCGCCACCGGCGACATGCCTTCCGAGCTCAGCACAACCACCGCGCCGACCAGCGTGGTCTCGCTGCTGATGCCCTGGAGCTCGATCTCGACGATCGGGAACAGGTTGGCGATGGCGAACAGGATCAAGCAGGCCACGGTGAGCGGCAGCACGCGGGCGCTCTGGTCGCCGGCGTGGCGGTCGAGTTCGGTGCTGCAACGCGGGCAATGGGACACCTCGCGGCGGCGCAGCCGCACGCGGCGGTAAACCGCGTCGCAGCCTTCACAGACGATGGCGTCGGGGACTTCTTTCATGCGTTGAAGCGGCCATTGTCGGGCAAGCCGTGCGCCGCCGCGCCGGCTTATTCGCCGGCGCTCTCCTCGACGGCCTCGCGGCCGTTGAGGGGCTGTACCGGACGGTGGTTGTCTGGGAACAGCCGGCGGAAGGCGGTGATCTGCGCGCGCGACATTTCGATCGGCTGCTCCAGCACCACCCATTGCACCTGTTCGGTGCACGGTGGCGTGGTCAGCGAGCCGCTGTAGAGCAGCGCCTTGCGGTCGGCCGGCAGCAGCGCCGCCAGGTCGATCTGCAGGTCGCGCCCGGCGGCGCCGACCTTGGGCGGTCGGGCGAAGATCGGTGCCAGCGCGGAGTTCTTGCGGCCTGCCTTGATCAGCACGCCCACCACGGCGATGCCGCCGTCGGCGCTCTTGTTGACCAGGTGCATTTCCATCGGGAACGGGCGGCCGTCGAGACGGTGTTCGCTCGGCGTATGGAAGTGGAACTGGTCCAGGCGATAGTCGACGCCCTTGAAGACCACGGTGTTGCCCGACTCGCCGGTGGCGTCCACCTCGAGGGTATGGCCGTTGTTGACAAGCCGTCCGGCAACCTGGCCGTAGCGGATGGCCGCGTCATGCGGGGCCAGCGCGCGGGCCTTGGCCGCCTGCAGGTCGACAGGCGACTGCTGTTGTCCGGTCTTGCAGAGCGCGTTGTCGGGCGCGAGTGCGGCCCATTCGGCCGGTCCGGTCTTGCCGGCGTAGGACCAGTGTGCATGTTCGAGCGCGGATGCGGTGGCGCAGAGACTGAAAGCCAAAAGCCCTGCGAGAGCGGGGCGAAAAAGTGTATTCATGATGGTCGCTGGGGAATTTTGAAGGGCTGTCGACTCCGGAAACGGAGCTGCAGGCGCCGGGGCGCAGGGCAATTTTCCCGCTGGGATGATCCCGATTCGCGAAGGGCAGCGCCCGACAAATCCCGTGTTTCGATGATCATCCTGCAGACCTTCGCTCGCGGCCAGCCAATCCGCGCTCCGCCTCAACAAGCTCGGGCACCATGAGTTCGCATCTGCATCAGCGTCCAAACCAGCTTCGGCTCTTCATCTTCACAGCCATCCAACAAAGCTACGGAGACTTCGGCTGGTGATGCCCAGCCGGAATCCCAGCGACCGAGCTTCTTCTGCCCGCACTGGCATGACGGACAGCGGGCCATCGTGAGGCGCGAAGGCAAGACCTCCTCGCATCGACCTTGCGGAAAATTCCTGCAGCCATCGGCCAGAGGCGCGGCCGGCCGTCCTACGCGCATCGCCCCTCAGTGGCTCAAAGCGCGACCAGCGGCTCGAAGCCGCCCCAGAACATCCGCTTGCCGTCGAAGGGTATCCGGGCCGGGTCCATCATGTCGGCCAGGCGCGGGTCGGTCATCGCCTTGGCATTGACCTCATCGCGCTGGCTGCGCGATTCGAACACGATCCAGGAGAACACCACGATCTCGTCGTCCTCGAGCTTCACCGCCTGCGGAAACGAGGTCTGCTTGCCCGGCTTCACGTCGTCGGCGATCCATTCGCGGTACTCGAGCGCGCCGTGCTCGCGCCAGACGGCACCGGCGCGGGCCGCCATCTGGCGGTACGCCTCGATCTTGTCCTTCTTGAGGGGAAGCACGTATCCATCGACATAGGCCATGCAGGTCTCCTTGATGCGAATCAAGCACACAGAACTGAGCGGTTCAGTATATGCACGCGTGCCGCTGGCCCCAAGTCCCGACAGCGCACGCAGGCATTGGATTCGGGAGAACCGGTTTCGGATCCCGCAGAATCCAGGCTCCCCCACTCTCGGGCCCCGCATGTCCCCGGAACTGGTCCGGGCGCCGCGATCGCCATGTTCGTGCTGGGCCCGGGGCTGTTCCGCTGCATCGACCTCGACACCGCCTACCGCGCGATCCCACTGGCGCAGCCTGATCCTGATCGTCGGCATGCTGCCTTTCTCGCTGGCGCTGCAGCGCACCGGCGGGATCGACCTCGCGGCCGATGGCCTGCTCGCGCTGGTCGGCGACTTCGGCGTCCGCCCGGTGCTGGCCAGCCTGTTCGTCCTGAGCACGCTGATCGGCCTGCTGGTCCCCAACACGGCCACCGCCGTGCAGATGGCGCCGGTGGCGCTGGCACTGGCCCAGCACCTCGATGCCTCGCCCTACCCGTTCGCGATGATGGTGACGCTGGCGGCGTCCTCGGGCTTCCTGACGCCGATCTCGTCGCCCGTGATCACGCCGGTCAGCACGGCCGGCAACTATGCCTTCGGCGATTTCGTCAAGGTCGGCCTGCCGCTGGCCACCATGGTGCTGCTGCTCGCGTGCTGCTGGTGCCCTGGCTGCTGCCACCGTGATCAGCCGGCCCGAAGCTGCTCGCGCAGCTTGGCACCGATCTCGGGCCGCTCCAGGAATGGATCGGCGGGGTTCGTGATCGACACGATATTCTCCATCCGGCTCTTCACGTTGCCCAACGCCTTGGGATGGCTGAAGACATAGAACTGGTTGGCGCTGATCGCATCGAACACCATCTGCGCGACTTCGGCGGCGCTGACCTTGCCGCTGCTGACCGCCTTGTTGCTCATCGCCTGGCCGATCAGCTGGCTCTTGGTGAGTTCGCCGCCGGCCAGCGCGCCGGGTCGGTTGCGTTCGCTCTGCGTGATGCCGGTGGGCACGAAGTACGGGCACAGCAGGCTGGCGCCGACCTGGTCGGTGACCAGCTTCAGGTCCTGGTAGAGCGTTTCGGTGAGGCTCACGACGGCCGCCTTGGCGGCGTTGTAGATGCCCATGTTGGGCGGCGTCAGCAGGCCCGCCATGCTGGCGGTGTTGACGATATGGCCCCGGTAGGCAGGGTCCTTGGCGGCGGCTTCGAGCATCATCGGCGTGAACAGGCGCACGCCGTGCACCACGCCCATCAGGTCGACGCCCAGCACCCACTCCCAGTCGGCGACGCTGTTCTCCCACACCAGTCCGCCGGCGCCGACGCCGGCGTTGTTGAAGACGAAGTGCGGCGCGCCGAAGCGCTGCTGCACGGCCTTCGCGAGTTCCTCCATCTGCGACGCGCTGGCGACGTCGACCTTGCGGGCCAGAACCTGGGCCCCGGCAGCCTCCATCTCGGCCTGTGCCTTGTCGAGCGCATCCTGCTGCACGTCGACCAGCACGAGGTTCATGCCGCGAGCCGCGCCGATGCGCGCGCATTCGAGGCCGAAGCCGGAACCGGCACCGGTGAGAACGGCCGTCTTGCCCTTGAAGTCCTGAATCATTGCGCGTGTCCTTTCGTCTCTTTGATGGGTGTCGAGGCGCTATTGAAATACGGATTGCGCGAGTTCGCAGTCGCGAAGGTGCCCAGCGTCAGTTTTCAATTGCCTTGAGCACGTAGCCGATGCGCGGGAAGTGCACGTGCACCGTGCCGGCCCGCGGGTCACTGCGGCGCAGCGTGTAGTGGGTGCGGGTGGCCGCGACCAGTTCGCCCTCGGTCGGCTCGGGGCCGAAGAGCTCGGGCGTGATCGTGACCCGCGTACCGAGTGCGATGCCGTGCTCGTCCTGGAAAGTGCTGTCGGCCAACAGCGTGTGCGGCGTCGATGCGGCCGCCACCTCGATGGCGCGTTCGGCATCGAAGACCTCCATTGCACCGTGGCCGATGGCCGCCAGGCGGTCCATCCAGTCGAGCACCGCCGGCGTCAGCTGCAGGATGGCGGCCATCGAGGGAGTGCRCTTGCGGGTGAACCACAGCGGGTGATAGCAGGCGAAGTCGGCCACGCTTGGGAAGGCGCCGAGCAGGTAGTCGGTGTCGTCCAGCATGTCGGACAGGCGCCGCAAGTACGATTTGTAGGCGGCGGCGGCATCGGCCGGCCGCAGCCGCACCATGTTGCCGCTCATGGCGCGGCGATCGTCGGTAAAGGCCTTGGCCAATTCGGGCGGCGCCTTGCCGAAGATGTCGGCCGCGCCCTTGGGACTGAAGTTGTAGGCCATCGCGGCCCAGAACAGCGTGCTGTCGCCCCACTGCGCGACCAGGCGCGACAGCCCCTTGCCGGGCTCGGGGTAGATCGACGGCAGCGGCGTGATGTGCTCGAGCACATCGCAGATCAGGGCCGTGTCGCAATAGATGTCGGCGCCGACCTGCAGCACCGGCGTGCGGCGGTAGCCGCCGGTGAGCGCGACCAGATCGGGCTTGGGCGCGATCTGCGGAATGATCACGGACTTCCAGGGCAGCTTCTTGTAGCCCAGGATCAGCCGGATCTTTTCCGAGAACGGAGAGGTCGCGTAGTGGTGGAGGATCAGGTCTGCCATGGGGTCCTTCGAAGGTGGTGGGGTCACAGGGGCCGGGCGCGGGAAATGATCGCGTCGAGGTCGACGCCGGCACCCAGCGTGCCGAAGGCATGGCCCCAGTCGCCGCCCAGGCGCGAGGCGCAGAAGCCGCCAACCACGGCCGGCGGCGCGGTCTGCACCAGCAGAGCCGCCTGCACCGCGAGCGCCACGTCCTGCGCCAGCCGGCGCGCCTCGGTCTCGGTGGCCATGGCCTCGATGCGCGCTGGGAGCGCACCGGCCAGGCGGTCGAGCGCGGCGTCGCTGCCGCGCGCCGGCGCCAGTTCGTGGGCCAGCGCGGCGACCGCATCGCCCTTGCGCAGGCCGCGCAGCAGGTCGATCGCCATGATGTTGCCGGCGCCTTCCCAGATCGAATTGAGCGGCATCTCGCGGTAGACCCGGGCCATCACGCCCTCGCCGCCCTCTTCCACGTAGCCGTTGCCGCCGAGGCACTCCATGGCCTCCTGGGCGAAATGGCTGCCGCGCTTGCAGATCCAGAACTTCGCCACCGGCGTCAGCAGCCGGGCCATCATGCGTTCGTGTTCGTCGCCGGGGCGATCGAAGGCGCGCGCGAGACGGATCGCCAGCGCGGTCGCGGCTTCGCTTTCGAGCGCCAGGTCGGCCAGCACGTTCTTCATCAGCGGCTGCGAGATCAGCGGCTTGCCGAATGCCTGGCGTTGCGCCGTGTGGTTCAGTGCCAGGCTCAGGGCCTGCCGCATCAGCCCGCTGGTGCCGAGCGCGCAATCGAGCCGGGTCATGGTGCCCATCTCGAGGATCTGCGGCACGCCGCGGCCCTCCTCGCCGACCAACCAGGCGCTGGCGCCGTGGAACTCGACCTCGGAGCTGGCATTGGCCTTGTTGCCGAGCTTGTCCTTGAGGCGCTGGATGCGGATCGCGTTGCGGCTGCCGTCGGGCAGCACGCGCGGCAGGAAGAAGCACGACAGACCGGCCGGCGCCTGCGCGAGGATCAGGAAGCCGTCGCACATCGGCGCCGAGAAGAACCACTTGTGGCCGGTGATCTCGTAGCGCTCGCCCCAGCCGTCGCTGCCGGCGCGCACCGCCTGCGTGATGTTGGCGCGGACGTCGGAACCRCCCTGCTTCTCGGTCATGCCCATGCCCATGGTCAAGCCGGGCTTGTCGCGCCAGGGCTTAAGCGCCGGGTCGTACCAGCGGCTCGCGAGCTTCGGCCCCCAGTCGGCGTACACGCCCGCATTGCTGCGCAGCGCGGGCGTCACCGCGTAACTCATGGAGATCGGGCACAGCATCGACGGCTCGAGCTCAGTGAACAGCATGAAGCCGGCCGCGCGCTGCACATGGGGCGACGGCGACTCGGCGGTCCAGGGCGTGCCGTGCAGGCCGGCGCCGACCGCGGCCGCCATCAGCGCGTGGTAGCTCGGATGGAACTCCACCTCGTCGATCCGGCGGCCGAAACGGTCGTGGGTGTGCAGCACCGGCGTGTGGATGTTGGCGAGCCGCGCATGGGTCTGCATCTCGACGCTGCCGATCTCGGCGCCGAGGCTCTGGAGCGGGCCCGGCTGCAGCTGCGGCGCGTTGTGCTGCAGCGCGTCGCGCAGCGGGCGATTGGTTTCGAACAGGTTGTAGCCGGCGAGCGGCGCCGGCTGGTTGAAGACCTCGTGCGTGGTGTCCATGCCAGCCTCCTGTGCGTTTCAGCCCTCAGATGAGCTTGACCAGCTGCTTGCCGAAGTTCTTTCCCTTGAGCAGGCCGAGGAAGGCTTCCGGCGCCGATTCGATGCCCTGCGCGACGGATTCCCGCGGCCTGAGCTTACCGCTGGCGACCAGCGCGCCCAGTTCGGCCAGTGCCTCGGGCCAGACTTCCATGTGCTCGCTGACGATGAAGCCCTCGAGCTTGAGCCGATTGATCAGGAACAGCGCCGGATTGGCCAGCGGCAGCGGTTGGCCGTCGTAGCCGGCAATCATGCCGCACAGCGCGATCCGTGCAAAGGCGTTGGTGCGCAGCAGCACGGCATCGAAGATGTAGCCGCCGACGTTCTCGAAGTAGCCGTCGATGCCCTTCGCGCAGGCCTCCTTGAGCGCCGCGCTCATGCTCTTGACGTCGGGATGCTGGCGGTAGTCGATGCAGGCATCGAAGCCGAGTTCGTCGGTGACGTACTTGCACTTGTCCGGGCCGCCCGCGATGCCGACCACCCGGCAGCCGCGCGCCTTGGCCAGCGCACCGAATGCGCTGCCGACGGCGCCGCTGGCGGCTGTGATCACCACGGTCTCGCCGGCCTTCGGATTGATGATCTTCACGAGGCCGTACCAGGCGGTGACGCCCGGCATGCCGACCGCGCCCAGGTAGTGCGACAGCGGCACCTGCGCGGTATCGACCTTCTTCAGCGCGCCGGGCTGCGAGGCGTCGACCACGCTGTACTCCTGCCAGCCACCGAAGCCGACCACCTTGTCGCCGACGGCGAATTTGGGGTGCTTGCTCTCGACCACCTCGCCGGCCGTGCCGCCCTGCATCACCTGGCCGAGCGGCTGCGGCTGGGCGTAGCTCTTGGCGTCGTTCATGCGGCCGCGCATGTAGGGGTCGAGRCTCATGTAGTGGTGCCGCACCAGCACCTGGTTGTCCTTCAGCGCCGGCGTCTCGGTGCTGACGAGTTTGAAGTTGCTGGCGACGGCTTCGCCTTCGGGGCGGTTGTCGAGGATCTGTTGTCTGTTGGTGGGCATGAAAGTCTCCGGGAAGAATGCAGGTCAGTCGGTGGACGGCGGGCGCATCGCGTTGGCGCTCGCGGGCCCCGTGGGCAGCCGTCGCTTGACGTACTTGAAGGTGCCGGTGGCGTGGGCGCAGACGCGCTCCTGGGCGTCGTAGATCTTCGCCTCGGTGAAGGCCAGCGTGGCGGTGCGCTGCAGCAAGGTGCCGCGCGCATGCAGCGGGCCGACCGAGGGCTGCATGAAGCTGGTCTTCATCTCGATCGTGACGACACCGATCTCGGGCGTCTCGCTGCGCGCGGCGGCGGCCATCGTGACGTCGAGCAGGGTCATGCAGGCCCCGCCGTGCGTGACGTCGAAGGTGTTCAGGTGCTCGGGCTTGGCGCTGTAGCGGATCTCGGACTCGCCGCCCTCGAACTTCACGAGCTCGAAGCCGAGGTGCTTCGCGAACGGAATCTGATCCGCGTACGAATGGAGGCTGATGGTGCTGGAAGAGTCGGACATGCTCAAGCG
>NZ_JBFUIU010000288.1:0-10693 GCF_056401695.1 Variovorax sp. P4_D9 | reverse complement strand
CATCGTGGATGGGTGCAGGTCAAGGGCACCGTTGGCGCCGACAGCGAGCTGTCCATCTTGGAATCGTGCGAGCGAGGCGAGGATTCGGCGGTTGCCCGCTACCGGAAGGCCCTGAAGCAAAATCTGCCGACGGAGGTCCGCGCGGTCATTCAAAGGCAGGCGGATGGCGCGCAGAAAAATCATGATCAGATTCGCGATCTGAGGAACGCCGCACGCGCGCGTTCCTAGCTCGGGTCAGAGAGGTGCGGGTGCCTCAAGCTCCCACTTGCTACGTGCCGGCCCGGGCGTGCACCCGAGGATCCCATGCTTTTCTTCTGGTAAGTGGACAAAGAAGGAGCCGTGTATGTTCGACGATCTTCGCAAGGGTGTGAGCGAGGTGAGGGTGTCGATGGACGCAGTCGCGCAATATCTCGGATTGCCGTCCTGATTACATGGCAGGCGAAACCAAAGCATTCGTGCGGGCGCTCGTGGTCACGCGCGGGGCCGCGCTCCAGGCGATGCGGGCACCGGTCGCCTGCAGGTCTGCGACGAGGGCCATCTTCGCCACAGGCAAGGGGCGCGAAGCCGCCGACGCTTCGGTAAGCTGCAGCGGACACGCCGAGATTTGCGCCATGCACGTGGCGATGCTCGTCTGTATCGCGTTGTACGTGCGCGCAAAGTGCACGCGCAGGTAGTCGCCATGACGGCCGTGAGCGCCAGACGGAGCCGCAAACGACGTCCGCATCCTGCGCGAGTTGATTTGCCAACCAGTCCGACGCGCCTTGCGTATCCGCTTCGGAGAACGYCGGCCAGCGCGCCCCGGCATCCAGGAGGAGATCGACGCCGGCCGCCCGCGCCAAGCCGACGTTGCGCGCTGCGAGCGGCAAGGTCTGCACGCCGTGCCGAGTGGCGATCGCGCCTGTGCTATCGGTGCAGGTGTCGAGAACGACCACGACGTTGACCACTTCACCGCACAGTGCCGGATTGACAGATGCGCGCATAACGGCCACCAGTGCCTCACCGATGTGCTCGCCCTCGTCGTGCGCAGGAATAACGAATCCGATCATTGAATGCCCTCGCGCTTCGCCACCGATCGCCCGTCACGCGACCATACCTGCAGCGGGAAGTCTTCCTCCTCGTGAAGTACCAGGCGCGCCAGACCCAGCTCGGGAGCGTCGCGTGGACGTGGTCAGTTGCAAGCGCGCGTTACTCGATGCCGAGGCAGCGCAACGCCTCGCGGCTTTCATGCGCCCGCTCGACCGCCAGTCGCTCAGCAGGCCACACGCTGGATCCGGGATGGCTCGTGGTGCCGTCAGTGACCGCGACCACCTGTTCAGGCGTGCCGATGCGCGCCAATTGCGCAAGCAGTCCTCCGACCGTCAGCACCTCGTCATCGGGATGCGGCGCTATCACCAGAGCCCGCGCACCGCGCGGCACCAGAGCTGCGGCCGTGGTGGCGGGCATGCGCGAGAGACCGGGCCAGCTGTTCCATTCGGTCTCGGTCGGGCCTTGGCCGAGAATGGCGCAATCGCTCACAGCGTCCATGGCATCATTTCGGCATCGCGCACCATCTGCCCCAGGGCCGCGAGGTCGCGCTCAGCATGGCTTTGCCGGAGGAACACCGGCAGGTCGGCCATGGCGCGTGCAAAACGGGCATCCCGACATAGAGGCCCGGCGCCGAGCGCCCGGCCCGCGTGGAGCTCACGTCGTTGGCAGACTGCTCTGCGACCAGCCGCGCGCGTAGCGCGACGCGCCGGACATCGACTCGAGGATGCGCATCGATCCAGGCCGCGGCCTCGTGCAGCACGGCTGCCGCCGATGTCAGTGCCACGTCGATGGCGCCCAGGTGCACGAGGCGATGGGGGTCGGAAGTCGTATCGCTTCGTTCGCGCTCATGCGCGAGATGCCAAGCGCGCCGCCGAACCAGCATGCCGCGATACCGGCGCCGCCCTGCCAGAAACCGGGGCGTTGTCGCCGGGTCCGCCGATCTGAATCGCTTCAGCGCGATCGAAATGCGTCGACACTTGCACTGGCCGCCATGCCGACCGCCTGCCAACCTTCGGCTGTCACCGTGACGCCGCGCTGCTTCATTGCTACGGCGGCGAGACAGGGCTCGCCGAAGGCGTTCCAGCAGCTCACCAGCGCGTGCGTGACTTGCGCGGCTCCAGAGCACAGGGCTTGATGCCACTCACACGCATGCGAGCGGCCTCCATCGTCACGCGAGCATCCAGCGGCTCCGCGCACCAGGTGCCCCAGCGCGATCCGGGTGGTGGTGGCGATGCATCGAGTTCGGCGAGAATCTCAAGCGCATCGGTGTGGCCCTCGAACAGCTTTGTCAACGAAAGATCATGCGCCGCGACCTCGGCGAGCGCGCGCCAGCGCGCGAGGGTTTCGCCCCCACCGGGTCGCGAAAGTCGATCGATGCCTGCCGAGACCAGGTGCGCAAGTCCAAGTTCGCTTCCATGTCTCTGACCAAGGCGTTCAAAGCCCTCATGGACTAGGCCATCGCGGAGTTCTGCGTCAGACACAAGGTGGATCCGTTTCGCGGGCCGGATGCCGGTGCTTGGCGAGTGCGTTGATGAACTCATCGATCGTCGTCTGCATGTCGCTGCCGTCGCGCCGAAGAATGCCCGGGTCCAGTTCGCCAGAGGGCAGGGCGTGTGGGACCTTTGATGCGGCCAGCAGCGCTTCGGAGGCGCCCAGCGCGAGGATGGTCTTGCAATGGCGAAAGTGATCTTTGATGTACTCGTCGGTACGTCCGTCGCCCGCGAGTGTCTCGACGCCTGTCTGCCCGTCCGGTAGCACGAGACCATCGAAGAGGAAGCCCGGTTCGTTTTCCAATGACGCATCGGCTTCCATCTTCTCGCCCGACGCCGTGGTGAAGGGGCCGATGCGAGGGCCGACCAAGCGGCCCACGGCGCCCACATTCAGGAGCGCGGCCTGGATCGTGGCCAGCGCGGTACCTTCAACGCCGTCCGCTACCAGCAGCGCGACCTTGCGGGTGCGAATGGATCCATCGCCCGGACGCGCCGTGAGCGAGAGGCTCGGTGAATTCGTGATCTCCGGCGGCGCCGGCACCGCAAGTGCTTTCGGCAAGCCAGCGGGCAGTTGCATTCCAAGCCCATCGGCCACCTTCTGTGCCAGGGTGGGGGAGGCATTGAGAAGGCTCGCGACCAAACGCTCGCGGATAGCCGGTACGGTGCACTTAGACAACTCGAAGCGAAAGGCCGCAGCGATGTGAGCCTGCTCGACGGGGGTCTGGCTCTCGAAGAACAACGTGGCCTGCGTGTAGTGGTCCGCAAACTTCTCGGGCTTGCCGCGCACCTTGTCCTGCTCGACCTTCTGCGGAAACGTCATGAAGCCGGCCGAGGCGCCAGCCTGGAACGGGCAACCGCCTCCCAGCGAGTTGGGCTCGTAGGCCACCCGTCCGCGATGAATGGCCTGACGGTGCATGCCATCGCGCTGGTTGTTGTGGACCTGCGCAATCGGCGCGTTGATCGGCAGTTCATGGAAGTTCGGGCCACCCAGTCGCGTGATCTGCGTATCGACGTACGAATGGATACGCCCGGCCAACAGCGGGTCGTTGCTGAAGTCGATACCGGGCACTACGTGTGCCGTGCAGAACGCCACCTGCTCTATTTCGGCGAAGAAGTTGTCCGGGTTGCGGTTCAGCACCATGCGCCCGACGGGCGTGAGCGGCACGAGTTCCTCGGGCACGATCTTGGTGGCATCCAAGACGTCGAAGCTGAAGCTTTCGGCTTGCTCCTCGGTGAAAACCTGCACCCCGAGTTCCCATTCGGGGAATTCACCGGCTTCGATGGCCTCCCAGAGATCGCGGCGATGGAAGTCCGGGTCGGCGCCTGAGATCTTCACCGCCTCATCCCATACCAGCGAATGCGTACCGAGCACAGGGTTCCAGTGGAATTTGCAAAACACCGATTCGCCGGCCTCGTTGACCAGCCGAAAGGTATGCACGCCGAAGCCCTGCATCATCCGGTAGCTGCGCGGGATCGCGCGGTCCGACATCTGCCACATCAGCATGTGGGTCGATTCTGGCATCAGCCCGACGAAGTCCCAGAAGGTGTCGTGCGCACTCGCCGCCTGCGGCATCTGGTGGTGCGGCTCAGGCTTCACGGCATGGACGAGGTCGGGAAACTTGATCGCGTCTTGAATGAAGAAGACCGGCATGTTGTTGCCCACCAGGTCCCAATTGCCTTCGTCGGTATAGAACTTCACCGCGAAGCCGCGCACGTCGCGCGCGGTGTCCTTCGAGCCTCGCTCGCCCGCGACGGTGGAGAAGCGCACGAAGACGGGTGTGATCTTGCTGCCCTCGCGCAGCGGCGCGGCCTTGGTGAACTGTGGAATGCCTTCGTAGCACTCGAAGAAGCCGTGCGCGCCCGAGCCCCGAGCGTGCACGATGCGCTCCGGAATGCGCTCGTGGTCGAAGTGCGTGATCTTTTCCCGCAGGACGAAGTCCTCCAGCAGCGCCGGGCCGCGGATACCGGCCTTCAGCGAGTTCTGGTTGTCAGCGATCGCCACGCCTTGATCGGTCGTCAGGCGCTGGCCGCCCGAATCGACACGAACGCGGTCCAGCGGTTCGATGGTCGCATTGACGCCGGGCACCGCGACGCTGCCTACCTTCTCGGAGCTGACTTCTTCCGACAGCGTGCTGCCGGTCGCCGCGGCCGACCGCGGGTCCACCGAGAGACCGACGGGCGGCTTCAGGGCGTTGTCGTGTCCGTGCTCCAGCGCCTTGTTGGCGTTGTCCGGCATCAAGGCGACCATCTCCTGAAGCTGGGCGGCCTTTTGCGACGCAGCGTCCAGCGGTTTCCCGGCCGGCAAGTGGGCCGCGCCGCTATCGGTGTTGAGGGCGGCAACCGCGGCTGCGGTCTTCTTGGACGATTTCTCGTTCTGCTTGGATGTGGGCATGGACAGTCTCTGAAGTGGGTCGGGGGGAAGTGAGGAAGCTAGGCCGCACGCTCGGCTAGCGTGGTCAGCGTTCACGCGTGAACACTGTCAGTGGCTCTCCACAGTTCATCTGCTCCTGTCGTGGGACATTGACAAGCGCTTCGATGTGGCGCGTACATCTGTAATCCTGCTGCGCGCCCTTCAGATCAAGAGGCACAGGAGATGCTGTCGCCTAGGTCCTAGCGC
Source organism: Variovorax sp. P4_D9 (assembly GCF_056401695.1). Taxonomy (NCBI): domain Bacteria; kingdom Pseudomonadati; phylum Pseudomonadota; class Betaproteobacteria; order Burkholderiales; family Comamonadaceae; genus Variovorax; species Variovorax sp. P4_D9. Next base: position 5,560 of record NZ_JBFUIU010000288.1, on the reverse strand, counting down.
GGCCTACGTGAGAACGTGTTGTTCCTCAGCGACATCCGCTCACGCGCGGCAGGAAGTTCATCGGAACGCTTCCGGAACTTCCGGCCCGTACAACTCGGTGGATGAAATCGAGCTTCTCGATCACCGGCGGAACCACGATGAACGGATAGCTGTCGTGGGCGCCGAGGCTGCGATCCATTGCATTGATGAACTGGGAGACCGGCAGCCATTGTTCGACCACGCAGTGTCGGATCGACTCAGCGTTCAGGTCGAGCTTGCGCACCCTCAGGGCGGGTCCGGCCGGCAATGCCAGATCCAGACGCGCGCCCCAGGCGGCAGCGGTTTCCAGGCCGTCCACCATGTGCAGGTAGTGGGACCAAGTCTCCGCCCAGTCTTCCCAGGGGTGTGAACTCGCATACACGCTGATGAAGCGCAGGGGCCAGTCCACGACCGGCGAAGCGTAGTGCTTCTTCAAGGCTTGCTCGTAGTCCGCACGCTCGTCGCCGAACAGCGATCGATACTCGTCGATCCACGGCGTGCCGAGCACTAGCCTGTCCCAGTAGTAGTGGCCGATCTCGTGCCGGAAGTGACCCAGCAGCGTCCGGTAGGGTTCATGCATCGACATGCGGATGTGCTCGCGACGCGCATCGTCGGCCTCGRCGATGTTGAGCGTGATGACCCCCTCGTCGTGGCCGGTGAGCACCCGTTGCTTGGGGTTCACCTGCTCGAGGAACTCGAAAGACAGCCCATTGGCGGGATCTTGCAGCTTGTTGGGTGTCGGCAGCACGAGCTCGACCAGTGTGTAGAAAAGGCGTCGCTTGGCCTGTTCGAGCGCGGCCCAATAGCCATGGTTCTCCGGCTTGGTCAGCTCGGGGATGGTGTGCGTCGTGCGGCAAGACAGGCAATGTTGGTGCGAGCTGCCGGAGCGCACCATCCAGTTGCACACGTTCTTCTTGCGATTCACGCAAGGCCTGTACGCGGCGCCCGGCTGTCCCAGCCGGCGCCATGAGTCCTCCGCCGCGGCTTCGAAGGCGAGCATCAATTGCTCATCCGGTGCGTAGCCAAGTAGCGAGCCGCAGGTCTCGCAGGTCAGGTTCTCGAAGAACACGCGATTGCCGCATTTCGAGCAGATCATTTGCTTCATGGCGTCCTCCCGTTGTTGCAACGCAGCATGATCCGCCCGTGAGTTGGGACAACACCGGAGACATCCACCCGCCATGGCGTGGGACGAGGCGCCGTGACCATCGTCTTGCGGCGATCTCCTACCCGCTCACGGACCTGGTCGAGCAGCTTGACCGACTGAAGCGGTGGCAGTTGGCCAGGCGGAGGGCGGAGAAGGCCGCGAGCCACCGGCCGGACCTCCCCCACAGGGATGATTGACAGATTGAGCATGCTTGCCTCCAATCAACAGCACGCAGTCATCCATCGGGCTAACCACGAGGATTTAGCCCGTTAGGACTGGCAAACTGCCCGTGCCGCTTTTGCCGGATTTGATAGTTCTGTATAAATATAAGACGTATCCGCTTAGCTCCAGTAAAACCAAACTACTGGATAAAAAGCCATATATTAGCGGCGAGCAAAAAGAGCCGCTACGCTTGGGGCCAACGGCTCAGAACGGCCAGGACCGGTCATTCGAGGGACCATGAAAACTGTGCGTGAGTGGCTTGCAGCCGCGGCGACTGAGCGCTCGCTCGGCGTCCGACTGCCTGCGCGCGCCGTCTCTATCTATCGCCGCGCGCACCAAACGGATGTAGCCTAGCCCGCGGAGTCGCTGCGCGGACCTGCCCGTGATTCACTGAGGCGGCGCGCAGTCCGACCGGCGCGGCTGGAACTGAAAGCGGGTATGCCATGCGAACGCTTCATTGGATGACGGCTCGTTCCAGAGATGTGCGGCGAACCCTCATCGGCACTGCAGTTGCGCTCGTGGCGGCGCCGTGGGCCACGCTGGCGCAGCCCGTGGCGCGCAAGGTCAAGATCGGCTTTCTCAGCGGCGCTGGCCTTGGTCCCGGCACGACGCACGGTATGGTCGAACCGTTCCGACGCGGCATGCGCGAGCTCGGCTATGTCGAGGGGCAGAACCTCACGATCGAGTTCCGATGGGCCGATGGCAAGCAAGAGCGGCTGCCCGAGCTGCTGGCCGAGTTGCTGCGGCTCAAACTCGAGGTGCTCGTCACCACCGGCAATCACGCGCCAATGCTGGCCAAGCAAGCCAGCAGCACGCTGCCGGTAGTGGCCGTGGCGACAGATGACCCGGTGCAAATCGGGCTGGCGCTCAGCATCGCCCGCCCCGGCGGCAACATCACCGGGATATCTGGCTCGTTCAAGGGCATCCTCGCCAAGCGATTTCAGTTGCTGAAAGACATCGTGCCGTCGGCGCGCAAGTTTGCGGTGCTTTTCAATCCGTACAACGCGACGCGAACCGGCATTGAGAACGACATTGCAAGCTACGAACGCACGCTTGCGGTGCCGGTGCTGATCTTGGAAGCGCGCGGCCCGGACGACTTCGACGCCGCCTTCGCAGCGATGGCCAGGGACGGGGTCAAGCTTGAGCAGCCGGGGCAGGGCAGGGCGGTTGTCCGCATCGCATTGAAGCGCGTGCGCACTGACCATGCGGCAGTCAACAATGGCGGCCAGCCGCTTCCGGCCAAAAGCAGTCCTAGCGCACGCTGGTCCATTTTGGCCCTCCGGAAGGCGCCGCGCACATAGCGCACCACGCCCAACTGCTGCTCCTTGCCATCCACCTCGGTCGTCGCGATCAACGCCAGTTCATGGCGGTAGTCGATGTCCGTCATCCGTCGCAGCTCGTCGGGCTGCGGCTTGCGCGGCGACAGCAGCCGGTGGTAGCCCGTCTCGTTCGACAGGCCCGCCACGAAGGCCGTGTGCATGGCCAGGTCGTCGGCGCGGATCGGGCGGATCCGCACCGGCGTGCCATCGAGCAGTTGCCAGTCCTCGACCAAGTGGCTGGGGTGGTCGAAGGCCGGCATAGCATCAGCCGATCACTTCAGGCCATTCCGTGTGGAAGAACCGGCCTTCGGTCTTGTCGGTGCGCTCGTAGGTATGCGCGCCGAAGAAGTCGCGCTGCGCCTGCAGCAGGTTCGCGGGCAGGCGCTCGGTGCGGTAGCTGTCGTAGTAGGCCAGCGAGGCGCTGAACGCCGGCACCGGAATGCCGTTGCTCACCGCCAGCGCAACCACTTCGCGCCAGTTCTGCTGCGTGCGGTTCAGCAGGTCCTTGAAGAAGGGGTCGAGCATCAGGTTGCCCATCGCGGGATCGGTGCGGAAGGCGTCGGTAATGCGGTTCAGGAAGCGCGCGCGGATGATGCAGCCGCCTCGCCAGATCGCCGCGATGCGGCCCAGGTCGAGGCCCCAACTCTTCTTGTCGCCCATGGTCTTGATGAGGTCGAAGCCCTGTGTGTAGCTGATGACCTTCGACGCATAGAGCGCGTCGTGCACCTTGGCCACCAGCGCCTTCTTCTCGAGCGACAGTTCGATCTTCGGGCCCTGCAGCAGCTTGCTGGCCGCCACGCGCTGCCTCTTTTGCGACGACAGCACGCGCGCCTCGACGGCGGCGTTGATGGTGCTGATGACCACCGCGTTCTCGGCCGCGTTGATCAGCGTCCACTGGCCCGTGCCCTTCTGGCCGGCCTTGTCGAGAATGACGTCGACGATCGGCTTGCCCGTTTCCGGGTCTTTCTGTTCGAGCGCCTTGGCGGTGATCTGGATCAGGTAGCTCTGCAGCTCGCCGTCGTTCCAATCATTGAAGATCGCGGCCATCTCGTCGGTGGTGAAGCCGGCCGCCCTGAACAGGCTGTAGGCCTCGCAGATGAGCTGCATGTCACCGTACTCGATGCCGTTGTGCACCATCTTCACGTAGTGGCCGGCGCCGCCGGGGCCGATGTGAATCACGCAGGGCTCGCCGTCCACCTTGGCCGCGATGCTCTCGAAGATCGGCTTCATCACTTCCCAGGTGGACAGCGGCCCGCCCGGCATGATCGACGGGCCTTTGCGCGCGCCTTCCTCGCCGCCCGACACGCCAGCGCCGATGAAGCGCGGGCCCCGGCTCGAAAGGTAGGCATCGCGGCGCTCGGTGTCGGTGTAGAGGCTGTTGCCGCCGTCGATGACGATGTCGTCCTTGTCGAGCAGCGGAATGAGCCGTTCGATCACCTGGTCGACCGGCGCGCCGGCTTTCACCATGATCTGGATCTTTCGCGGCTTGACCAGGCTCCGCACGAACTCCTCGAGCGTCTTGGCGCCAACCAGCTTCTTGCCGGGGTTGGCGGCAATGAAGGCCTCGGTGGTGGCCTCGGTGCGGTTGTAGACGCTGACCTGGAAGCCGCGGCTTTCCACATTCAGCACGAGGTTCTGGCCCATCACGGCCAGGCCGATCAATCCGAAATCGCTTGTGTCACTCATCGGTAGATTCTCTAGTGTAGTGCGCCACTCAGATATGTACTTATCTTGTACGCACTTGCCAGTGCGGCCTTGGCTCGCGTGACCTTGGCCAGGATGTCGGTCGCTCTGGCGGTCCAGATGAAGGGTTTTGGGTTGGCGTTGTGGTGGGCCACGTACAGATCGATCGCCAATTCCAGTTCGGGCACGCTGGTGAAGCTGTCGCGCCGGATGCGGTTCTCCGAGATGTCGCGGAAGAAGCGCTCGACCATGTTSAGCCACGAGGCGCTGGTGGGCGTGAAGTGCATGACGAACCGCGGGTGCTTGGCGAGCCAGGCTTGAACCTCCGGGTGGGTGTGGGTGCCGTAGTTGTCCACGATCAGGTGCAGCTSCAGGTGCTTGGGSGTCTTGCGCTGGATCAGGCGCAGGAACTKCAGCCACTCGACGTGGCGGTGTTGCTGCTGACACATCGAGATCACGGTGCCGTCCAGGGTGTTCAACGCCGCGAACAGCGTGGTCGTGCCATGGCGCTTGTAGTCGTGAGTGACGGTGCCGGCGCGGCCTTTCTTCATCGGCAAGCCCGGCTGGGTGCGGTTGAGCGCCTGRATYTGACTTTTTTCGTCGCAGCTGAGCACCAGGGCGCGCTCGGGTGGGTTCAGGTACAGCCCCACGACATCCAGCAGCTTGTCCTCGAAGCGCGGGTCGCGCGAGAGCTTGAAGCTGCTCTGGCGATGCGGCTTCAGGCCGTTGCGCTTCCACACCCGGCGAATCGTCGTCGGCCCCACCCCGAGCTGCGCGGCCAGCGTGCGCGTGCTCCAGTGCGTGGCGGCGATGGGCTTGTCGTGAAGCGTCCTGTCCACGATGCTCGACTCCAGCTCGGCGGTCACGCTGGGGGTGCGCCCGGGGCGCGGCGCATCGTGCWTCAGGGCCTCCACCCCGCCGTCCAGGAAGCGCTGGCGCCACAAGGCCACCTGGCGTCGGTCCAAATCGACCTCGGCAGCGATGTCCTTGTTCTGCCAATCCTTCGCGGCCAACAGCACGATCCTGGCTCGCTGCTGCACGCGGGCCTCAACGCGGCCGCGCCGGGCGAGCGCAGTCAACTCCCGTTCGGCAACAGCRTCCAGTTCGATCTTCCGGGCAACGCGCATGGCTCAAACCTCCGCAAAGCTTGGTATGCGCAGTATACTTTAAGTTC
>NZ_JBFUIU010000287.1:0-10695 GCF_056401695.1 Variovorax sp. P4_D9 | reverse complement strand
GCCCATGAGCGGCCCGCAGAAAGTCTGCCTGCGCCCAACCTCGTGCCTTGGGGGTCGGTATTCGATCCCTTCCTGCAGGAGGGGGCAAGTTCCCTCGTGCGACTGATCCCGGAAACGGCGAAGGCTGCCACGGCCTCCGGCGACGGCGAAGCATGCCCAGGGCCGCAGGTTGAACCAAAACGGCCTGCCGTGCAACTTAACTGGCGCACCGTGTCAAGCCTCATGTCGACGGGAAGTCTTCGGACCAGGCACGTCCCGATGCGTCCACGTCATTCCGTAGGTGACGAACCTTCCACCCAACCGTGACCAGCACCATGTCCGAACATCGCACCGACCCGCGCGCCCTCATGGCGCTTCGACTGCCGCGCGCCATGCAGCCGCTCCTCACTTGGCTGACCGGCCGCCCCGCGCCCAGCGAGCGCGCCCGCGTACGCGCCCCGTGGACCTTCCTGCTCGAGGCGCTCGCATGGACTGTGCTCGGGCAGCTGGTCGGCACCGTCGGCTTCGCGACGCATGGCCTGATATCGGCCGCACTGATCGCGCTTTCGCTGGTATTGACGACTGCTGGCGTCAGCCTGTTCCAGATCGCCGTGTTCCACCGATGCGCGCACGCTCAGCTCTTCGCCGACCGCCGGCGCAACCGGGATGTCGGCCGGCTGGTCTCCGCGCTTCTGCTTTTCAAGCACTTCGATCGCTACCAGCAAGAGCACATGAGCCACCACAGCGTCCGCACGCTCCTCACCGAGGGCGACGAGTTCACCGACTTCGTGCTCGGCTTGTGCCGGCTCGAGCCGGGGATGCCCAAGCGGCAGCTTTGGCGCTGCGTGCTGACGAGCCTGGCGTCGCCACGCTTCCACACCCGCTTTCTGGTACATCGGGCGCGGATGTCCTGGATGTCGGGTGACCGCCTGCATGACACGGTCGGCATCACCAGTTGGGCGCTTGGTGCGGCCGGCTGCGCGGCGGCCGGGTGGCTAATACCGTTCTTCGTGCTCTGGGTGCTGCCGCTCACGTTGCTGCTGCAGTTGGTCACGGTCGGCCGCATCCTCATCGAGCACCGCTTTCCCGATCCGTCGCACAGCGGCGATAGGGACAAGGTGTTTCAGTGTCGCGTCACGCTTGGCGTGTTTCCTGGCTCCGCACCGCCGGCGCACGAACGTTGTAGTGGCGATCGATTGAGAGACCTCAATCGCGGCTTGCGTGCCATCGATTGCAAGCGAAAGAGACAAGGCAAGCCGAGTTGAATTCGTGACGAAGGCAAGCAGCGCAGTTGGCCCCTCGATAGCCATGAGATGAATAGGTCGCAGGACATATATGCCAAAGCAACCGAATATCTTCCTCATTCTGACCGATCAGCAGCGGTTTCCGCCGCCCTATGAGAACGCAGACCTGAAGCGCTTCCGCCGCGAAGTGCTCATGGGAGAGCAGAGCCTGCACGACACGGGCGTGTCGTTTGACCGCCACTACGCGATGTCGGCGGCCTGCACGCCCAGCCGCGCGTCCTTGTTCACGGGTCAGTATCCGTCGCTGYACGGCGTCACCCAGACCGACGGGATTTGCAAGGGACCGGACAGTGCGGAAATGCGCTGGCTCGCGCCCGACATGGTGCCGACCATGGGCGATTGGTTCCGCGCTGGCGGCTACCGGACCTTCTACAAGGCCAAGTGGCACGTGTCCCACATGAACCTGCTGGCGCCGGATAGTGACGGACAGCTACAGACGCTGACCAAGGACGGCACGCCGATCCCCGAGAACATCGCGACTTGCCTCAAGGCTGACCTGCAACGTGCCGCCGGACGCCAATGTGGATTCTGCCCGGACCTGAACGGCCACCCCAATGACTCAGGCCTTTCCTCCTGAGCGGCACAGGCACAAGTCCAAGCCACGCCGCGAATACTCGGCCCGAGCGATACGACGCTGCACCTCCCCTCGGTCGCCACCACTGCTGTCGCCGTCAAGGATCGCCACGACCTGGTAGGGGCCTCGCCGGCGCGAGCTATCAATACTCACCCGCCACATCGATCAAGTTCGGGTCTCGCTATCTCAGCGTCAAGATCGGCGAAGACAGCCTGCTTGCGAAAGCCGCGCTGGGTGATCTGTATGTTGGCGTTGGCTTCAGGTTCGGATGTTCAGCAAGAGCGAGTCGGGCTCGCGGATGTCCGACCTCGCTCCACCGATAGGGGGCAAATGGTCTTTTCAAGATTTCGATTAGGAATTGATCATGAATACATTTGCCAAAAAGCTGGGTGCCACAACGACAGCACTGGGTCTCCTCACTATCCTCCCCGCAGGACGCCTCTGCAATTGAGTGCGCGGCCGGTGTCTACCGGGCGGGATGGTCGGCCCCCATGGGGCGGCGGTTACCCGTAGGGCGCCAGTCGTCGTTCGGCCGGCACCGGGCGTTGTTCATCCGGCCCCCGTCACTTGTGCGCGCGGCGTCTATCGCGAAGGGTGCGTGGGACCCCACGGCGAAGCCGCGGTGATTCGGCGATAGGCCAGCGTGGCGCCGGCGCAGAACTAGATCCAGCGAGACGCCGACCCGGGGTTGCACGAGACGCAATGTACTCGGGCTATTTTTGCGTTGGACACTTTTTCCCCTCATCTTCAAACTCCCGCCTCAAGCATTCGCCGCTCGGCGTTTCGCGATTCAAAGACGGGAGACAAGCAAATGACGACGAATTGGGGCATCGCCTCGCACGGAGGTTCCAGAAGATGAGCGGTCCGTTGCAAGGCATCAGAGTGATCGAGATGGCAGGCATCGGCCCCGGTCCTTTTTGCGCCATGATGCTGGCCGACATGGGCGCTGACGTCGTGCGCATCGAGCGTGAGAACGACGTGGCACCGCTGCAAGGCAAGAACGACATCAACAGCCGCGGCAAACACAGCGTCAAAGTCGACTTGAAGTCGCCCGAGGGGGCCGAACAGGTGCTGTCGCTGATCGAGCATGCCGACGTGTTGATCGAAGGCTTTCGCCCGGGCGTGATGGAGCGTCTGGGGCTGGGCCCCGATGTCTGCCTGCAGCGGAATCCGCGCCTGGTGTTCGGCCGGATGACGGGCTGGGGCCAGTTCGGCCCGTTGGCCCATGCGGCCGGACATGACATCAACTACATCGCGCTGAGCGGCATGCTCGGCGCCATGGGCCGCCACGGTGAGCCACCGGCGCCGCCGCTCAACCTCGTCGGCGACTATGGGGGTGGCGCGATGATGCTGGCCTTCGGTATCGCCTGCGCCCTCGTCGAGACACGCGCAAGCGGCAAGGGCCAGGTGATCGACGCAGCCATGACCGACGGCACAGCGCTGCTCGGCTCGTTGTTCTACGGACTGAAGGCCCAGGGCTTCTGGAGCGCGCGGCGCGGCAGCAATCTCCTCGACGGCGCCGCCCCTTCTACGATACCTATGAATGCGCCGATGGGAAGTACGTGGCAATCGGGTCCATCGAGCCGCAGTTCTATGCGCAGTTGCTCGAGACGCTGGGTCTCGCCGCCGACCCGGCCTTCGCGCGCCAGACGGACAAGCGCCAATGGCCCGAGCTCAAGCGCCGCGTCGCAGCAGTGATCGGCACACGCACGCGCGCCGAATGGACCCAGCGCATGCAAGGCACCGACATCTGCTTCGCGCCCGTGCTTGACATGGAGGAGGCGCCACTGCATCCGCACAACCTCGCTCGCGGCACTTTCATCGACATCGATGGCGTGACACAGCCGGCTCCCGCGCCGCGTTTCAGCCGCACGGTGCCTGAAGTGYGTCATGGAGCCGGTCAACCATCGCTCCCCATCGAGTCGGTGCTCTCTCAGTGGAAAGAAGAGGCGCCCTGACGCCCATCACCGCCGTTCATTCATCCATCCAACACCATCCAAACAGGAGATAGAAATATGACCCAACCAGTTATCGTCGCCGGGGTCGGCATGATTCCGTTCAAGAAGCCGGGCGCAAGCGCCAGCTATGTCGAGATGGGCGCCGGGGCTGCGCGCCAGGCACTCGCGGACGCCGGTATCGGCTACGAGCTGATCCAGCAGGCCTACGTGGGCTATGTCTATGGCGATTCGACCTCAGGCCAATCGGCGCTGTACGAAGTCGGCCTCTCGGGCATTCCGATCGTCAACGTCAACAACAACTGCTCCACGGGCTCGTCGGCGCTGTTCATGGCACGCCAGGCCGTCGAGAGCGGCATGGTCGACTGCGCACTGGCGCTCGGCTTCGAGCAGATGCAGCCGGGTGCACTGGGCAACGTGTTCAACGACCGGCCGCCGCCGATGGGCAAGAGCATGGTCGTGTCCGAAGCGCTGACGGCCGACGTCGACCAAATGCCGATGGCCCTGCGCATGTTCGGCGGCGCGGGCCGCGAGCACATGCAGAAGTACGGCACGAAGCTGGAGACTTTTGCCGCCATCCGCGCCAAGGCCAGTCGCCATGCGGTCAACAACCCGTTGGCCATCTTTCGCAAGGAAGTCACCGTCGACGAGGTGATGAACGACGTGCAGGTCTGGCCCGAAGTCATGACGCGCCTGATGGCCTGCCCGCCTACCTGCGGCGGCGCCGCGGCGATCATCGTGTCGGAACGCTTTGCGAAGAAGCACGGCCTGCGCACCGATGTACGCATCCTTGCGCAATCGATGACCACCGACTACCCAAGTTCCTTCGAGCCACCTTCGATGATCAAGATGGTGGGCTTCGATATGGCTCGCTCGGCCGCGCAGCAGGTCTACGAAAAGGCCGGCGTCGCACCCAAGGACATTCGCGTGGCCGAACTGCACGACTGCTTCGCCCACAACGAACTTCTCACCTACGAGGCGCTGGGCTTCTGTCCAGAAGGCGGCGCGGAGAAGTTCGTGAACGATGGGGACAACACCTACGGCGGCCAGGTCGTGACCAACCCATCGGGTGGCCTGTTGTCCAAGGGGCATCCGCTGGGCGCCACCGGCCTGGCGCAGTGCTATGAGCTGACGCACCAGCTCCGCGGCACGGCCGAGGCACGCCAGGTGCAAGGCGCCGAACTCGCACTGCAGCACAACCTTGGCCTCGGTGGCGCCTGCGTCGTAACGCTGTACGGCCGCGGCTGAGCAACCACCCAGAGGAGATCCACCATGACGGACAAGAGCCTCATCGGCCGCTCGCTCGGCGGCGGAAGCGTGGAGGTCGAGAAGGGCCGCCTGCGCTTCTTCGCCAAGGCCACCGGCCAGAACGACCCTGTCTACAGCGACGAGGCGGCAGCGCGCGACGCGGGGCACCCGACCCTGCCGGTGCCACCCACCTTCCTGATGTGCCTAAACAGTGAGGTGTCGGACCTGGCCGAGACGCTCGCCACACTCAAGATGGACCTCCGACGCATCCTGCACGCGGAGCAAGCCTTCGACTATCACCGCATGGCCTATGCCGGAGACACCCTGAAGTTCGAGACCCGGGTCGCCGACGTCTACGAGAAGAGAGGCGGTGCGCTGCAGTTCGTCGTCAATGAGACGCGCATCACCAACCAGAAGGGCGAACACGTCGCCGACCTGCGCGGGACGATCGTCCAGCGCAATGCCTGAGGAGAACGGCACCATGCAACCCATCCGCCATGCCAACGTGAAACTCGGCGACGCACTGCCGGCGCTCAAGCTGCCCGCGATCAACCGCACCACACTGGCCTTGTACGCCGGCGCCTCGGGCGACCACAACCCGATCCACATCGACATCGACTTCGCGCGGAAGGCGCGTATGCCGGACGTGTTCGCGCACGGCATGCTGTCGGCCGCCTACGTCGCGCGACTGCTGACTGATTGGGTGCCGCAGCAGCAGGTGCGCTCGCTCTCGCTGCGTTTCTCGGGCATTACGCACCTCGGCAACGAACCCACGTTGACCGGCCGCGTGGTCGAGAGGTTCGAGGTCGACGGCGAGCCACGCGCGCGCATCGAGATGCAATGCGCCAACCAATACGGCGATCTCAAGATCGTCGCCGAGGCCGTGGTCGCATTGCGCTGACCCGCCACCTTTCCTTTCGCTTTACTCCCGAACAACCGAGACACACATGACCAAACTTACTGGCAAGACCGCCCTCATCACCGGCTCCGGCCGGGGCATCGGCCGCGCCCTGGCGCTCAAGCTCGCTTCCGAAGGCGCCCGCGTGGTCGTCAACGACCTGGATGCCGAACCGGCCAACGAAGTGGTCGAGATCATCCGCGGCATGGGCGGCGAAGCCGTCGCCTGCGCCGGCAGCGTCACGGCATCCGACTTCGCGGAGCGCTTCATCAAGACGGCCGTCGACAACTTCAAGAGCATCGACATCATCGTCAACAACGCCGGCTACACCTGGGACAACGTGATCCAGAAGATGACCGACGAGCAGTGGTACGCGATCATGGATTGCCACCTGACCGCGCCGTTCCGCATCCTGCGCGCCGCACACCCCGTCATCAGCGCCGCAGCTAAGGCTGAAGCGGCTGACGGACAGGAAGTGTTCCGCAAGGTGGTCAACATCTCGTCGATCGCCGCGGGTGGCAACTCGGGCCAGGCCAACTATTCGTCGGCCAAGGCCGGCCTGCTGGGCATGACCAAGACGCTGGCGCGCGAATGGGGCCGCCTGAAGGTCAACGTGAACGCGGTCGCCTTTGGCCACATCGAGACGCGCCTGACGCAAGCGCTGGCCGGCGATGCCAGCAAGACCGTGACGATCGAAGGCCGCGAGATCAAGGTGGGCATCCAGCAATCCATGATCGATGCAAGCAAGCACATGATCCCGCTCGGCCGCCCCGGCACGCCGGAAGAAGCCGCAGGTTCGGTCTACCTGTTCTGCACACCCGAGTCCAACTACGTGTCGGGCCAGGTGCTGATCTGCGGCGGCGGCTTCGGCAACATCTGAGCAGGAAAGGCGCAAGCACATGCTCGACAACATCCGCTCGTCCTGGATGGACGAGGACCTGGAGGCATTCGCCGACACGGTTCGCCGCTTCTGCCGCGAATATGTGGAACCCAACGACCTGAAATGGCGCGATCAGCACCAGACGGGCCGTGAAGTCTGGCGCAAGGCTGGACAGCTCGGGCTGATCCTGCCCGATGTGCCCGAGGAATACGGCGGCTCAGGTGGCACGCCCGCCCACGCGGCAGTGGTGATGCGCGAACTGGGCTATGCAGGCAACTCTGCCTTCGGCTCGGGCATCAACCACATCGTGGGTCACTACATCCTGGCCTTCGGCACCGAAGAACAGAAGATGCGCTGGCTGCCTGGCATCGCCTCGGGGGAGATGATCACTTCGGTCGCCATGACGGAGCCGGGCACAGGCTCGGACCTGCAAGGAGTCCGCACCAGGGCCGAGAAAAAGGGCGACGGCTACGTCATCAACGGCGCCAAGACTTTCATCACCAACGGCCAGATGTGCGACATGGTGGTGGTGGTCGCCAAGACCGACCCCGGCCAGGGCGCCAAGGGCATCTCGCTGTTGATCGTCGATGCCAACGCGCAGGGCTTCCGCCGCGGCAAGGTGTTGGACAAGGTCGGCCAGGAAGGCGGCGACACCTCGGAGATGTTCTTCGACGACTGCGTGGTGCCAGCCGACTGCCTGCTGGGCGGCAAGGAAGGCCAGGGCTTTTTCCAGCTCATGGGCCAATTGCCGTACGAGCGCGCGCAGATCGCGATCGGCGCCGCAGCCCAGATGGAGCGCGCGCTGGCTCTGACAGTGGAATACGCCAAGGATCGGCGAGCCTTCGGCAAGCCGATCATCGAGTTTCAGAACACCCGCTTCGTGTTGGCGGATGTCAAGGCGACGACGCTCGCAGCGCGCACCTTCGCTGACCACATCACGCAACAGTGGATCGACGGCCGGCTCGATGCGAGCCTGGCCTCCATGGGCAAGTTCTGGATCACCGAGCGACAAGGCGAGGTGATCGACAAGTGCGTGCAGCTCTTTGGCGGCTACGGCTACATGATGGAGTACCCGATCGCGCGCATGTACGCGGACGCGCGCGTGCTGCGAATCTACGGTGGCAGCAACGAGATCCAGCGCGAGTTGGTCGGCCGCTCGCTGTAGCCGGTCACCAGGGAGGCGCGCAAAGCTCGATGCTCGTGTGCGCCCGGTTCCGCTTTTCAACCAAGAGATGGGGCGCATGGGCACGGGCACGATGTTGCACGCGCGTGGCCCTGCAGGAGACAACATAATGTATTTGACCCAGGGCCTGCACAAGGCATTGCAACTGCGTCAGGACGCACCAGCCGTGCGCTTCATGGGCAAGAGCCTCACCTACGCGCAACTCGGCGATCGTGTCGCGCGCCTGGCCGGTGCGCTGCAGAAGCTCGGCGTGAAGAGCGGCGATCGTGTGGCGATGTATTCGCTCAATTCAGCGCGATACATCGAGTACGACCTCGCAGTGGTATGGGCTGGTGGAGTGCTCAATCCGGTGAACATCCGCTGGAGCCCCGCTGAAATCCTCTATTCGCTGAATGACTCCGGCACCACCGTATTGATCGTGGACGACACCTTCAAGAAGGCGGTCGCTGGCATTGCCGGCCAGGCCACGACGTTGCGGCATCTGATCTACGCGGGCGACGGAGAAACGCCCGAAGGAATGCTCTGCTACGAGACCCTGATCGCGCACAGCGAACCCGTGCCCGACGCGTGGCGCCATGGCGATGACCTGGCCGGCATCTTCTACACGGGTGGCACGACCGGCTTCCCCAAGGGAGTCATGCTCAGTCACAGCAACCTCGGCATCTCGGCCACCAGCAGCGTGCTGAACGGCAGTTGCGGACCGAAGTCGCGCTACTTGCACTGCATGCCGATGTTCCACCTCGCGGACTTTGCGGCAACGGTCGCGCTGTTCATCACGGGCGGCACCCACATCATCATCCCGATGTTCGAACCCGGTCTTGCCCTCCAGACCATCTCGCATGAACGCGTGACCGAGGTGCTGATGGCGCCGACCTTGATCCAGATGACGCTGGATTGGTTGGAGTCGCACCCGGCTGAAGCGGCGGAGTTCGATCTCTCTTCCATAGAAAGGCTGACCTATGGCGCCTCGCCCGTCTCGCCCACTCTGCTCGTTCGGGCGAAGTCGGTATTCCCGAACGTGGACTTCTACCAAAGCTATGGAATGACCGAGCTGTCGCCGGTGGCTACGACGCTCTTTCCGGAGCATCACCAGGGAGAGACCTTGCGATCGGCCGGACGCGCTGTCACCAACGTCGAACTCAAGATCGTCGACGCCGAGGGCAAAGAGGTGCCGCACGGCACCCAAGGCGAGATCGTGGTGCGCGGCGGCAACGTGATGCTCGGCTACTGGAACAAGCCCACCGAGACGTCGGCGGCATTGAAGAACGGGTGGATGCACACGGGCGACGGCGGTTACATGGACGACCAGGGCTTCGTCTACGTGGGTGACCGCATCAAGGACATGATCATCACGGGCGGCGAGAACGTCTATTCGACCGAAGTGGAAAACGCCGCCACCAGCCACTCCGCTGTCGCACAGTGCGCCGTGATCGGCATTCCCAGCGAGAAGTGGGGCGAATCCGTCCATGCAGTGCTTGTGCTGCGCCCGGGCGCCTTGCTCTCGCTGGAGGAATTGCGTTCGCACTGCCGCGAACGCATTGCCGGCTACAAGCTGCCCCGCAGCATGGAGATTCGCACCAGCCTGCCGACCTCCAGCGTTGGCAAGGTGCTCAAGACTGATTTGCGCAAGACATTCCAAGTCGCCGAGCATGTTGCCTGACATGCGGGCGGCGTACCGTCGGCTTCAAGAGGCGCGGGCCGGGGGCGCGAACAGAGACAAAATCATGACGACACACGCACCCGAGTTCGATATGCGGCTGATGGCCGCCGAGCTCTATCAATGCCTGGAGCAGCAGCGCGCGGTGTATCTGGATCACCCGGAGCCCAGCTATGCTGGAGCGCGTCGCCGACCTGAAGCAGTTGTCGCGACTGCTCAAGGACAATCGCAAGGCATTGGTGCAGGCGGTCTGCCGCGACTACGGCAGCCGCTCGGAGTTCGAGACCCTCTTCGCCGAGTTCTTCGTGGTGCTGGAAACCATCAAGGACAACATCCACAACCTCAAGAAGTGGATGAAGCCGCAGCGCAGGCGAATCGACATGCTGATGTATCCCGGGGCGAGCAACCGCGTGATTCCACAGACCCTGGGCGTTGTGGGAGTGATCGTGCCGTGGAACTTCCCGCTCAACTTGTCCTTCTGTCCGCTCGCGACCATCTTTGCCGCCAGCAACCGCTGCATGGTCAAGATGAGCGAAAACTCAGGCCATCTGGCAGCACTCATGATGGAAATCAGCCCGCGCTATTTCCCGCAGGACAAATTGCGCTTTTTCGATGACGGCGGCGGCCGCGGACCCGCATTCTCCTCGCTGCCCTTCGACCACCTGCTGTTCACGGGATCGGGTTGTTCCTGCCGGCAGGGAAAGAGGTCGAGTTTGCCGAGCACTGCAAGCGCCTGGTGACCGAGCGCTATCCCAATCTGAACGCCCAGGACCACACGGCCATCATCGACGAGCGTTCTTTCGCGCGACTCACCGAACGCTGGAAGATGCGCGAGCCAAGGGTGCCCGTGTCGTGAACCTGGCCGAGGGCCAGCAACCCGACGCCGGCCATCGCAAGTTTTCGCCGCACCTGATCTTCGACCCGACGCCCGACATGACGGTTTCGCAGCGAGAGATCTTCGGTCCCCTTCTGCCGGTGCGTACATACCGGACGGAGGAAGAGGTGGCGGCCTATATC
>NZ_JBFUIU010000286.1:0-10730 GCF_056401695.1 Variovorax sp. P4_D9 | reverse complement strand
CTGTTGCGCGGGCGGGTTGGGACTTGATTCTGTTCGAGCCCCCATCCTGCACGTCGCGAATAATGGACGAAGGCAGAACCCGATCTCGGAACAATGGGTTGTGCGAGAACGACCACAAGCGCGCTCGGGTTGTACGCAAAGGCTTCCGTGTCAGCCTACCGCTTTCCTTATCCCGGTCGCAATGGCTGGTCCCGAGGCCACACTACGCGAGTGTGCGCTGGTCATGGACAGATCGAGGGCCCTTTAGGTTGGCAATTCTTGTTTGCCATGGCACGATTACCTACACCAAAGTGCACCGCCCCCGCGTAACTCATGATGAACATCAGGAACCAGCACGCGAAGGCTTTCATGTCGGTCAGCGACGAGACGCTCACGCGGTTCGTGAGCATCTTGTTCAAGCTCAAGAAGGAGGGGAGGAGCGCAGAGGCGGCCATGACCTTCATCCAACGCCAGGCTGCGGAAGCCAAGGGCGACCAACCGTTCGCCCATACCCTGATGCCGGGGCCGAAGTAAGGCGGTCAGGTCGTAGACATGTTTCAGCCGCCCGAAGAACTAACCGATGACGCGCTTGCCGCCCAGGCGGCCGAGTGGCGCCGCCGCGCGCTGCACGGCGAGCACGATGCGAACGGGCGGGCGCATGTCTTGGAGCGCGAGCTGCGCAGGCGCAGTGGAGCGTTGAGCACACTGGGTGCGGACCTGCGTGCGCCTATCGGACGCCGCGCACCCTGGTGGGCATTCTGGAGGCGCTGACGATCGACACCACCTTCCACCACGTCCCCGTCTGGACTCAAGCTCAAGTCATCAAGCGTCTGCCGATCGATCTGCTACCGGCCCTGACTCAATCGACGCGCCCCTTGATCAGTTAAGTATTCGCGGCCTTTGCGGTCCGATGCCACCAAGCCGTTAGACCTCAGGCGATGTGATACGCCAGTCGATTCGTCGGGAGCCCACTTGCCTTCGTTTGCCAGCCTCTGCAACCGATTCCACTGCGCGTCATTGAGTTGAATTTTCTTGGCCATGTCCCGTCTTGCATGTGGCTATAGCTTCTGGAGCGTGGGGGCCGTCAGGAATCGTGAGGCATTGCTCTCATTCGCCGCCGGTCAGTCCATTCTCGGATGCTTGCAATTCTTGCGCCGCCTCGCGGACCGACATCAAGTCAAGACTCCCATCAACTGACAAATGTCAATGCGCGCATCCGCAATGGGCGCCTAGACTGACTGACCGTACAGGCGACAGCTCGAGTCGCCGGTCAAGTTCGGCGTTGTCGCCTTGCCAGGTTCGTCATCTCGTACGGACCGGTGTCTTGTGCGATTTCAAATGGAGCTACGACTATGAAACTTGCTTTACCCGCGTTGGTGATTGCAGTCTCCGGGTGCGCCAGCCAACCATCATCTCCGCCACCCTCAGAGGTTCGTCCCGTCGGTCAAAGCCAGCTTGCCCCGAAGGCCGCCGCTGTATGCGTGGCGCAGAAATGGGGGGCAACTTCTGGACAGACGGTCTATATACAGTACGTGTTCGCGAACGAGACGGCATTCGATGTCTTCGTTCCAGGCCAGCAACCGCCAAGCGGCTCGGCCGCCCTCATACGCCCCGCCCCCAGTGGCACTGGCTCGGCAGTGAGTTTCCGCGGTCCCGCGGTCAGTGCGTCTGGCGAAATAGGCCAGTGCGCCTGAAGGATCGCCGTCGCCGTGCGCGTGATTGACAAACCTCAACACGCTCTCCGGCGAGGGACAGATAATTTCTCTCCGCTGGCGCTTTCCCCAGTCAGCGTCAGGTGTGTCTCACCGCCTCTCTTCTGAGAAGCCACGACGCCTTGGATCAGTAGGGGATATGCAGTAAGCAGACACCGATCTTGGCTGAACCGGGATCAGAAGGGAACCTCCATGAAGACGAAGATCCATACCTTGATGGCCTCATTGGCCTTCGCTTCCGCCGCCCTCCTGGGCGCCGCGGGCACCGCAACAGCAGCTGACGAATGGTTCGTGCTCGGTGAGCAGACCATCAAGGCCGCCGATCCCAGCGCGCAGATCAAGAGCGCCGGCGGTCGATGGGAAAAGGACGTCAAGCAGGTCAAGCTCTCTGCCGAGGGCGCTGACGTGCAGATCACGCAGCTCGTCCTCAACTGGGACAACCGCAAAGATGACACGCTCACGAATGTCGGGATCCTGAAGGCGGGGGGACAGACCGCTCCCGCGGATGCTCCGGGACGCAAGGGGCGCCTCACGTCGGTGACGGTCCAGTACAAGATCATGGGCAATGCACCGTCGGCCACCCTCAAGGTCTGGGGACTGGACTGAGCGGTCGCCCGGCTGATGACGCGCTTCAACCCCGATGCCAGCTGGTGCAAGGTCGACGTGCCTGGCAGTTGATCAGGGCCTGCGTTCTCGATTTGCGCGATTTGCGCGCCGTCGTTTCGATTGGCTCGAAGGAATCTGTTCATCAAGCGCCTCACGGACGAGGTCAATCGGGGCAATCCTCGCGCGTAGTCGGCAAACTGGAGCGCATGGGCGAAGGCCAGATCATGTTCTGGCCTTCCTCTTGGTCGCCGTCGCAGTGGTCGTCACGGGTTGCGCCACGTTCGCTCGTCGCTGTATCCGGTGATCAGCGCGTCGTACATGCAGGGGCGGTCGAGCCCTCCCCGTCACGATGAAATTGCGGGCACCGCAAAAGGTCAGAAGCGCGTTGGTCATCGACTTGCGAAGTCGCCGCATCTTGACGGTTGCCGCCTTGCGCAAGTACTCGACGTCGCCGTCGCCACGTTCATGCAGATCCTTGGGCTTCAGTCGATGGCCGTTTCCGCCCGCTCCTTTCCGTGCAGTCGGAGAGAGCGCCCTGACCAAATCGACGTCCGAGGTATCGAGCTCGAAAGCTGCGTGGAGAATGGCCGTCACTTCATGCGACGGAGCCGAAAATGCACAAACTTGCAGTGGTCGAGTTCAAGGCGTTCGTGCCGGCGAAGGAGACTTTGGGCTGTCAAAGCGTTTCTACACCGACCTCGGGTTCCTGGGGGATCAAGGCGCCGTCAACGACGACTGCAACAATCGCAGAACGACCGTCTGCCGCTCGGTCAGCAGCGGGCGTCCGCCAGACTCCGAATAGTGGTTGATGGTTTCCAGAAGCAGCATGTCGCCGCCGCGCTTTCCTGTCCGACGGCGCACACCAATCAGGGTGCTCCTGGCTTCGATGCGCTCGCCCACGCGGGCCAGCGAGTGGATCTGAACCTTGTTGCCGCCATTCATTCCGCCCGCCGCGTTGAGGCCGAAGCGCTCCGCCAGATCGCGGCCGATCTCGTTGACGCCCTCACGCCCTTGTGAATTGGCGTCTTCACTCAATGGATAGCTGTCAGGCTTGGCTTCCAGCCCGTGCAGGGGAAACAACGGCGGCGCCACGACCTCGCCCCACGGGGAAGCAGCGGCGGCTTCCGGGTCGAAGTGCACGGGCTCAAGTCCCATGACGGCTTGTGCGAACAGCCTCAGACGGCTGAGATCGATAGGGTAGAAAGATTTGCGTTCATCGATCTGTTTGCCCAGCCACGCATTGATGCCTGGGCCGACGTCAGGATCGAGCGCGGTCGCTTCTTGTGAGAGGCAAAGCTCCGCCGGCGGTTCTATGCCCAGGCCATCGAGCATGCGCGAGCCGTCCTGCGCGACAACCATCACAGCTTCGCCCGCGGTCGTCAGTTCCCCACGGTCGAGGTTGCAAATCTCGACCTGTACCGACACGAAGTGATGCGCACCAAAAAGCTGACTCCGCGTCACATAGCCTTGCACGCGCAATTTCTCGCCAACACCGTCCTGCCCGACGAACCGGTAGTTGACGCGCCAGAGCCAAGCCTGTGGAAATGACTGGCCGAGAAACTGCGCGATCAGGTGTTGCTTCAGCGCGCCATTGATGACCGTTGAATCGAGTTGCGCGATGTCGCGCGTGTACTGCTGATCGAAGTGGATCTTGTCCCAATTCTGCTGTGCGGCGAGCCAGCGCAGGATGTGCGTGCTGGTGAAGCGCGGCTTCTCCAGCGGTGCAAGGGGTGTGTCGAACATCGATCGTCCTCGTTCAGGCCGCTACGGYAAGGCCCGCGTCAACGGGAGATGCAATGGCGGGCGCGGAAGTAGCACACCACACGGCCCGAGTTGCGACGAGCTGGTCCACCTCTACTTCAGTCAAACCCAAATCCCGCACAAGCACGTCGCGGGTGTCCTCGCCGATTCCCGAACCAGCCTTGACCACAAGGCCGGGCGTTCGAGACATCTTCGGCACGATGCCAGCCATCGTGACCTCGCCGAGCGTGGGATGCGGAATTCGGAGCAGCATGTCACGGGCGCGATAGTGCTGGTCTTCGAAGATGTCGGCGATGGTGTTGACGCGCGCCACGGGCACTTCGGCCTCGAGCAGCAGAAGTTGCACTTCATCCGCGCTACGCGCCTGAGTCCATTCGGTGACCAGGCCGTCGACTTCTTCCACGCGTGAACCGCGGGCGAGCTGGTTGGCATAGCGCGCATCGGTGGCCCATTCGGGATGGCCGGCCGCCGCGGCCAGGCGCCGGAAGATGGCGTCGTTGTTGGCGGCAATCAACACCCATTGCCCGTCGCTGGTCGGATACAAGCTGTTGGGCGCCGTGTTCATCAGCCGCGGGCCTTGCCGCATGGGGATGGACCCAGTGCGCTCGTAAGAGGGAACGACCTCTTCCATCTGCGAAAACGCGCTCTCGAACAGCGTCGCATCGATCATCTGGCCCAGCCCGCTGCGCGAACGCTCGTACAAAGCCATCATCGTCCCAAAGGCGGCGTAGACAGCCGTGAGGTAGTCGGTTGTCGGCAAGGAGCAGCGTGCCGGCGGGCGGTCGGGATCGCCGGTAAGGTGCCGCACCCCCGCGACGGCGTCGCAGATGGCGCCGTAGCCCGGCAAGTCGCGGTAGGGGCCGGTCTGGCCGTAGCCGCTGATCCGGACAGTCACCAGACGGGGGTTGCGCGCACGCAGCACCTCCTCGCCGAGTCCCAGGCGGTCCAGCACGCCGGGGCGGAAGTTCTCTACCAGCACATCGGCCTTGTCCAGCAATTGCAGTGCAATGTCGCGTCCTTCAGCGCTCTTCAGGTCTAGCACGATGGATTGCTTGTTGCGGTACATCGACGTGCCGTAAAGCGAGACACCGTCGACTTGCGCCCCGAAGTTTCGGCCGGGGTCGCCTTCCGGGGTCTCTATCTTGATGACGTCCGCGCCAAAGTCGGCGAGCAGGCGCGCGCAGACCGGGCCGGCGATGGTGGAGCAAAGTTCGACGACGCGGTGGCCGCGCAGCGGGCCGGTCTTTTCGGGAGCGTGCGAGTTGGTCATGACAAGATCCTGGTGAGTAGGGTTTACTTCTGTACGAGATGCGGCAGCTTCTTGGCTACTTGCTTCCAGTACGCCGTGTCGGCGCGCAGCAGGGCCTTGAACTCGTCGGGCTTGTTCCACGCGGGCTCGGCGCCACCGGCGCGAATCTTCAGCGCCAAGTCGGGAGTCGTCATGACTTTCTCGGCCACGCCGGCCAGTCGGTCGAGCACGGCCTTGGGTGTGCCGGCAGGCGCCATCAATCCGTACCAGAGACTGATGTCGTAATCGATGCCAAGCTCGGTGAAGGTGGGCACGTCGGGCAAGACGCTTTGCCTCTTGGCGGAAGTGACGGCCAGCGGCTTGAGCTTGCCACCTTGTATCTGCGGCAGGAGCACGGGGAGCAGCGAGAACACGGTGGTGATCTGGCCGCCGATCGCGTCCGTCGTCGCAGGCGCGCCACCCTTGTATGGCACGTGCAGCAAGCGCATCTGGGCCTTGTCGTTCAGGAGTTCCACGTACAGGTCGCCTTGCGCACTGCCAACCGAAATCTGGTCGGGCGCTGCCCTGGCAGCAGCCAGCAGCTGGCTGCCGTTGTTGAATGGCGCCTTGAGATTGGCCGCCAGCATGAAGGGGACGCGCGAGACCAGGCTGAGCGGCTCGAGCCCAGCGAGGGCATCGAACGAGGGCGCCGGGCCGAAGATCGGGTTCAGCACCTGCGCCGAACTCGCAAACAGCAGCGTGTGGCCATCGGCCTTGGCCCTGACGACGAGTTCCGCGGCGATGTTGGTGCCTGCGCCCGGGCGGTTGTCGATAAGGACCGCTTGACCTACCTCCTTGGTCAGTTGTTCGCCGAATATTCGCGCCATTCGGTCGACGCTTCCGCCGGCTGGGTACGGCACGACGATCTTGATGGGCTCAGTGGGGAAGCGCTCTTGCGCGGTCGCTTGCGATGCCGTTGTGACGGCGAGAAGCACCAGGATGCCTGCCCGCGCGACGCTTAACAGCAGATGAGTAGGGGTCGTCATGTCGTCTCCAGTCTCGGTGGTAATCAGGCCCGTGAGGGAGTCGGGCCTGCGATGAATGCAGTTTGGGCGTAAAACCCAAACAAGTCAAGTATCTTGTCTATTTTGAGAGTCTCTCATTGGAGAACTCGACAAGCGGTGCTACATTTCCAGCATGTTTACCCGAGCACAATTGAACGCACTTCAGAAGTCCCGGCGCTACCGGATGGGCCGCCTCTTCCTGCTTGCACGCGATGACTTCATCGCGCGCGTGGCCAGCAAGATGGAAGGCGCAGGCGATGTAGTCCTGCACGCCCGGCGCGGCCTGCTTCCCTTCATCGATGTTGAGAACGGAACGCGCAGCATCGATCTCGCGCGGCACCTCGGCGTGTCCAAGCAGGCTGTCGCGCAAATGGTGCGCGACCTGGAAGCGGATGGCCTCGTCTATCGCGACGCCGACGCGGACGATGGCCGCGCCTCACTGGTTCGCTTTACCGAAGCGGGTCTGGAGTACCTTTTCCGGATGAACAAGAGCATGCTGCAGGTCGAACGCGAATACGAGCGCATGCTCGGCAAGGACGAGATGGAACGGGTGCGCGCCGCATTGACGATGATCGCTTACCCTGACGATCATCCGGAGGAAGCGGACGGTGGCGCCACGTAAGGTGCCCGCTCGATCATTCGCCTTGTTCGGCGCCCAGCTTCATCGTGCGTGCGAGGGTGCGGTAGGCCGCCCAGGAGCGCATGACGGCCTGCTTCAGTTCCGCGCCCACGAGCGGCACCTCATCGACGGACAATGTGTTGCGAACGAACTTCATCGGCACGGATTCGCTCACGGACGCCGTTGCCAACCGCGCAAGGGTATCCACCACGCCCTGCGGCGTACCCGTCGGGGCCAGCAGCATGTTTGATTCGATGAGATCTTCGTAGGCAGGCCCTTTGAAGCCGACTTCCGTCCATGTCGGCACGCCGGGCAACAGCCTCGAGCGCTGGCCGGCAACGATGAGGATCGGCTTGACCAGGCCTTTTTGCAAGCCTCCGCCCATACCGGCCAACGTCCCTGCACCCATGTCGAGGATGCCCGCGTATAAGTCAGGAAGCATCGACACCGTGCCCTTGTAGTTGACGACAGTGAAATCGCCGCCGGTATCCCTTGCCAACTGGTTCAAGCTCAGTTGCCACCCAGATCCCACGGCGAAGTTGCCGACGTTGACGGGCTTGCGCTTCGAACGCGCGATGACGTCGTTGATCGTTTTGGCTGGATGGTCCTTGGGCAGCACGGCTACCAGGGGTCCCACGCCCATCGAGGCGACCGGCACGAGGTCCTTGTCGGGATCGACCGGAGGAGCTTTCAGCAGCACCGGGCCCAGTGCCATCAAGCTCTGCGGTGTCATGAGCAGCGTGTGGCCGTCCGGCGCCGAATGTGCAACCGCCGCACCTGCAACCATCCCGGCGGCGCCCGTCCGGTTCTCGACGGTGACAGGCACCCCGAGTTTTGCCGAAAGGAAATCCGCATAGGCCCGCGCGGTGACATCGATCGAACCTCCCGGTCCCTGGGACACGATGATCCGGATCGGTTTAGTCGGTTGCCAGCCGCCCGGCTGGCTCAGTCCGATGGCGGGCCAGCCGAGCGCCACGGCGCCTGACACGAGCACGCGGCGACGCGTCGGACCTACTACTTCGTACGATGAGTTCACTTTCCAGTTCCTTTTCGCGGGAGATCAAATAAACTGGGAAACACGATGGTTTCCCGACTCACGCCTCTTCCGCCATTGGCCGCGCTGCGCGCCTTCGAGGCGGCAGCGCGACATTGCAGCTTCACACGTGCAGCCGAAGAATTGTTCGTGACGCAAGCAGCCATCAGTCATCAGATCAAGGTGCTTGAGGATTGGGTTGGCTTTGCGCTTTTTCGACGCATCAACAACAAGCTTTCGCTGACCAGCCAGGGAGAGAGCTACATCAAATCGGTGAACGACGGGTTCAACGGAATTCGCGACGGCACTGCAACCCTGATGCGCAAGGAAGTCGACACGGTGCTGACCATCAGCGCGCTGCCCAATTTCGCACTGCACTGGCTCGTTCCGCGATTGCCACGATTTAGCGCTGCGCATCCACGTATCGAGCTGAGGTTGCTGGTTCACGACCAGTCTCTGGATCTGCTGCATGACGACATTGATGTGGCCATTCGTTCCATTGAAGACACGACCTTGCTGCATATGGATCACCTTTTCGACACCGATAGCTTTCCGGTTGCCAGCCCAGCGCTTCTGGCCCGCATTCCATTGGACACCCTGGCGGACCTTTCCCGCCATACGCTGCTGCACAATCTCCCAGCAATGGACGACTGGGGAATGTGGGCCAATGAGGCAGGTCTGGTGGACGTCGACCTGCAACGCGGCCCCAAGTTCGATAGCTACGCCCTCACATTAGCGGCCGCTAAGGCCGGGTTGGGAATCGCAATTGGTCGCACTCCCTTCGTACTCGAAGCGCTACGCGATGGCAGCTTGGTCATGCCATTCAAGGTGCGCGTCCGCGGGCGCGGCTGGTGCCTCATGTATGCCGGCGACGACGATCGCCGCAAAAACAAGATTGACAAGTTCAGAACATGGATTCTCGACGAGGCTCGCCAAACGCGCGAAGACCAAGTCTGAAATCCTTCGAGTTGCGTCATTCGAACTCACGCAAAGTCGACTGCCGTGGTCTTCTCGGCTACGGACAGGACCGGCTCGCCGGTCATTTGCGTACGATGCATGACGCGCCGTGACGATTCCGAGAATGGTTCGCGGCGGTGCATGGTGCAGCGGTTGTCCCACACGATGAGGTCATCGGTGCGCCACACCTGATACCAGGCCAGGTGCGGCTGGCGGCAGTGCTCCCACAGTGCGTCGAGCAGCGCCTCGGATTCGGCTACCGCTAACCCGAGGATGTAGGCGTTACGGCGGCGCCCGAGAAACAGACACTTGCGGCCGGTGACGGGATGCACGCGCACCAGTGGATGGCGCGCACCGGGCGTCTCGCGCGGATCGGTCACCTCAGAGTAGCCGCGGCGCACCGCACCCGTGCTGTTGAGGCTTGCGTCATGGATGCAAGTGAGCCCGGCGATGCGCTGCTTCGTGGCTTCAGCCAACGAGTCGTAGGCCGCGTACATGTTGGTGAAACCGGTGTCGCCGCCGCTCGCAGGGATCTCCAGTGCATGCAGGGCGCTGGCGCGCGGCGGAATGTCGTTGTAGGACATGTCGGTGTGCCATTCGGATTCGCCACTGCCCAGCGCGCCGATGGGCTTGCCATTGACCACCACGTTGGAAATGATCGTCACGTAGCGCTCGGGCGAGTCCAGGTCGGAGGTTTCGGTTTGCGTGCCGATCGCGGCCAGGTCCAAATCGCCAAAGTTGCGACTGAAGCTCATCAGCCTCGAGTCATCCAGCCTGCGGCCACTGAAGCGCAGCACGAGATGATCTGCCCAAGCCTGCAAGATGGCCTTGCGGTGAACTTCCGACAACGGTTGGGAGATGTCTACGCCAAACACGTCGGCGCCTAGAGCGGCTCCGGTTGGTTGCACCCGGAGGCCGCTGACTTCGATTCCAGTGGAGCTCATATGCCAATCCTTCTTCATTCGCTGAAGTTTGGATGGTTGCGCGCCCCGGCAGCCGCCGCAAACGAAACTTATTGGGGCGACCCCAAACGAAATGAGGGGGACTGCATCGATGGGGGGCGTCATCGACCAGCGGCATTGCCGCCCGCCGAGTTGCGCCGCAAGCTTGGTCTCGATGCGTTGACGCCCTTGCATCGACACGACCGTGAGATTGCCGGCGTCGTGCTGTTCGCCAAGCAGCCTGCGACCTGCGCGCGTTAACACGCTCTCTTTATCGACTGCGAAGTCGCGAAGACCTACCAGGCCATCGCGCCCGGACGCTCCACCCGGACAGGCTTGGACTGCGCCATGACCTTCGCACATCGCTCTACGTCGGAGCAGACAGTCTGCCTGCCAGGCTGTCCGAGTTCGACGTCGAGCAGTACTTCACGCTCACCAAGGCGGACGTCTCGGCGCTGTGCGAACGGTTTCGCGCCGACCGGCGCGTGCCGGCGGCGATATTGCTTCTGCACCTGCGTGCCAGCGGCCGACCCCTGGACCGCGTCGCCGTCGTTCCGAAGAACCTCCTGCGTACCGTCAGCGACGCCCTGGGCGCGCCCACGCTGACCATCACTAGCCTGCGGTCGCTCTACCAGCGTCGCCCTACCCTCTACGAGCATCAGCGTTGGGCCAAGGACCACCTGGGCCTGCAGGATCTCGACGACACGAAGACCGTCGAACTGCAAGAGCTACTCGCAGTCGCGTCCGACCAGGCGGCCCACCTGGACGACCTCATCGGTACGGCGCGTACCTGGCTGTACGAACGCCGCATCCTGATTCCTGGTTTCCGC
>NZ_JBFUIU010000285.1:0-10776 GCF_056401695.1 Variovorax sp. P4_D9 | reverse complement strand
CCGTTCTAGCAGGCCTCGTTCAGACCGGCGGGCGCAGCGCGTCCGCCGCACCGGGCTTGACCGCATCGGCGCTGGGCGCCTCGGCAACGGCCTCGTCCTCGACCACCTCGGGCCGGGTCAGCTTCCACTCGGCGAGCTTGCCGCCCACGAAGGTGCAATCGACCCAGGAGCCGCCGGCATCGGTCCAGCGGAAGACCTCGGGCTGTTCGTCCTTGGGCGAACGCTGCTCGCCGAGCGCGCGGGTCATCGCGATCACGTGCAGCAAGGTGGCCTTGGGCTTGAGCTTGGCGTTGAGCATCACCGCGCTGGCGACCGTGCCGACCGGCCGGTCGGCCGCGCGCTTGAGCACCTGCATCGTGCGGTTGAAGTGCATCAACAGGAACATGACGATGGCGCCGCCGACCAGTGCCACGCCGGCCCAGCCGTAGCTGCGATAGGCCACGCCGAGAAGGACCAGGCCGCCGACGGGAACGAAGATTTTGCTGAGATTCATGGAGGAGGATTGTCGCCCGGGCGGAGGCGCCGCTGGTTCGCACTGGCTGATGCCGATTAGGCGAACATCTTCCAATCCATGACGTATTAACTATCCAAAATATGCCTATTAAGTTGTTTTATGGTCACAATCGTCCTTTTTTTACCTCTTATATCATTTAACGCAATGCATGATGATAAATGCCCTAATTAGGGCATTTAAGTCAATTTTTAACAATAAGAGGCATAATAAAGACACTTATTCCTCCTGGTCCTACCATGACGCTCCACATCGAAACGCCAGAAGAGATGGAAGCCGCCCTCGGTGAGCGGCTGAAGGCCCTGCGCCTGGCCCGCAACCTGGACCAGAAATCACTGGCCGAACGCGCAGGCGTCAGCGTGCGCGCGCTGCGCAACCTCGAGGGAGGCCAAGGCTCGACACTGAAGAGCCTCGTGCGGGTGCTGCGCGCCCTGGGCCGCGAAGACTGGCTCAAGTCCATCGCCCCGGTGGCGACCATCAATCCGCTCATGCTCGGCCGTCGCGCAGAGCCGCGCCAAAGAGCGGGCAGGCCCCGGAGAGCCGCGTGACCACCACCAGGAAGAAGAGCGCCCCCTATAAGCATGTCGACCGGGTCGATGTCCATTTGTGGGGCGAGCGCATCGGCGCCGTCGCCCTCGACCCGGCCTATGGCTACTACGCCTTCGCTTACACCGAAGACTTCAAGGCCTCCGGCGTCGAACCCTCGCCATTGCACATGGCGGCGCGCGACAGCGAGACCTACCTGTTCACCGACCTGCCAGAACTCACGTACCGGCGCTTGCCGGCGCTGCTCAGCGACGCGCTGCCCGACGATTTCGGAAACGCCCTCATCAACCGCTACATGGCCGACAGGGGCATTGTCGCCAGCGCGGTGACGGCGCTCGACCGCCTGGCCTACATGAGCACTCGCGCGATGGGCGCCCTGAGCTTCAAGCCATCCCGAGGCCCGGCGACCCAGAAGGCGACGGCGATCGTGCTGGACAGCCTCGTCGAGCAGGCACGCAAGGCCGTCGTCGGCCTCATCGACGACGACGATCACGCCAACGCGGCGCTTCGCAGCATCATCGACGTCGGCACCTCGGCCGGCGGCGCGCGGGCCAAGGCCGTCATCGTGCTGAACCCGGAAACGGATGAAATCCGCGCCGGCCAAGTCGATGCGCCCGAAGGCTTCGAGCATTGGCTGCTCAAGTTCGACGGCGTGGGAACGGACCACGAGCTGGGCACCTCGCGGGACTACGGCCGCATCGAATACGCCTACCATCTGATGGCGCGCGCCGCCGGCATCGACATGACCGAGTGCAGGCTCCTGAAGGAGAACGGCCGGGCGCACTTCATGACCCGGCGCTTCGACCGCGCTCCGGGCAATGTTCGACATCACTTGCAGACCCTGTGCGCGATGGACCACCTGGACTACAGGAAGAAGGGCGCCAACGCGTACGCCCAGCTGTTCATGGTCATCCGCGCCCTCGACCTGCCCTACGAGGCGATGGAAGAAGCCTGGCGCCGAATGGTCTTCAATGTGATGGCGCGCAACTGCGACGATCACACGAAAAATTTCTCATTCCGGCTGCAGCAGGGGAAGCGCTGGGAGCTGTCACCCGCCTACGACATCAGCTTCGCCCACAACCCCAAGGGCGAATGGACACACCAGCACCTGATGTCCGTGAACGGCAAGTTCAAGGGATTCGGAATCGACGACCTGCACGCAGAAGCAACGCGATTCGGGGTGGGGACCGCCAAGCGGGTCATCGAGGAAGTCAGGACGGCCCTCCACGACTGGTCGAGATTCGCTCAGGCGGCGGAGGTCTCCGACACGCAGTCCCAGGCCATCAAGGAGCAGCTTCTGCTGCTGCGCTGATTCCGGCCAGGATCGCCAGCCAGAGGCCCCCCGGTCAGATGTGCAGCGCCGCCAGTGCGCCGACGATGACCCCCAGCGATGCGACACCGAGCATGCCCCACTCCAGCCACTTCTTCCGCGTCAGCAGCGCCATGGCGGCCAGTGCGATCGACACTTGGAGCGCGGTGGTCGCCTGCGCCCAGCGATGATGCTGGTGCATCTGCTGCTCGGACTTCTCGTCCCAGTCGAGGGCCTCCTTCTCGAGCTGCTGCGCGACCAGCAGGATCTCCGCCTTCTCCTTGTCATAGCGGGTGAATTTCTCCTGCCAGGACGACTTTCGCTCGTCCGAAGCCATGTCCCGCGCTAGCTCGGCGAGCGACTGCTTCGTGCTCTTGGCCTGATAGAAGTTCCACTGGTTCGAGGCCTCGGTCTTCTTGATGCCCGCGTTGTTCTTGTAGAGGCCCGCGTTGGCCTGGGTCAACCCGCCCATGTACGCGAAGATCGCCCCGACCGTGGCGATGACCGCGGTGCACACGGCGATCTGGCTGGTCATGCTCCTGCGGCCGCTGCTGTCGCCGGCCTCCGAATGGTGAGCCTCGTGCGAACCGGCGTGCTCGAGCTCGTGATCGTGCGGGCCATGCACGTGAAAGCCGCTTCCTGACATAGGGGTCTCCGAATCAATTTGAATAAATGGGCGCGGCTGCAAGTATGCCCAGCCTGGAGCGGGGGTCCTGTCAGCCGCGCGAGACCTCGATGCTGTACAGCCCCCAGGGGCACAGCGCGAAGCGCTCCTTGAGCGGCTTGTCCTTGAAGGCCGCAAGCGTGTCGGCTTCGTAGATGGCCCATTGCGGGCCCAGCCCGCCGAGCGCGAGCGGCGCGCCGTCCATCTCGGTGGCGACGATCATGCGGAAGCTGCGTGCATCGGCCATGCGAAGCGGCACGACATAGCCATCCACGGCACGAAGGCCGAGCATCGCATCGCCCGCCACGCCCACCGACTCCAGCACGCTGGTCAGCAGCGGGCCGGAGAGCGCATGCATCTTGGCGTCGTACTCGAGCGTCGCCTTGATCCGGACCACCGGCAGCCGGCGCAGGGCGTCGGCGTCGAGCACGTACGCTTGGTCGAACTTGACGCCGTGCTTGACCATCAACTGGTCGAGCGCGGGATCGACCGGACCGCGGTTGGTCTTGCCGACCCCACCGCTGACGGTCAGGAGGCCGGGGCCTTTCGGGGCCGGGTCGGCCGCCAGGGCGCGAGTCGCGGGCAGCAGCCCGGCAAGGGTTGCGGTACCGAGAAAGTGGCGTTTGTTCATCGGCCGATTGTGGGGCGTTGGGGTTGGCTCCGTCTACCGTCCCGGCCCGTCGCGCGCCTCAAGCCCGCTTGCGCAGGAAGACATGCGTCGCCCGCTCGCCGGTCACGCTTTCGGCGCACTCATAGCCCAAGGCGGGCAGGTCGAGCCCCTGGAAGAGAGGCTCCCCGGCGCCGAGCAGCACGGGCCGCACCGCCAGATGCAGTTCGTCGATCAGCCCCGCGCCCAGGTACTGCCGCACCGTGGACACGCCGCCGCCGAGGCGAACATCGAGTTGGCCGGCCGCGGCCTTGGCCTGCGCCAGCGCCGCGTGGATGCCTTCGGTGACGAAGCGGAACTCGGTGCCGCCGGCCATTGCGAGCGGCGCCCGCGCATGGTGCGTGAGCACGAACACTGGCGTGTGGTACGGAGGCTCGTCGCCCCACCAGCCTTTCCAGCTGTCGTCCGGCCAAGGCCCGCGCACCGGGCCGAACATGTTGCGCCCGATGATCCAGGCGCCGATGCCGTCGAAGCCCTGCGCCGCGATGCGGTCGTCGACGCCGGTCTCGCCATCGGCCTCGCCGTGCATGCGGCGCCACATCCGGGTGTGGAAGAACCACTCCATCAACTCGGGACCTCGAACACCGAGCGGGTTCTGCAGGCTCTGGCTCGGACCGGCCCCGTAGCCGTCGAGGGAGATGGCGAAACTCTGGACGCGCAGTCTGGACATGGGGGTTCCTTGAATTTCAGCAGGGGGCGGCGTATTTTCTCGTAGCCGAACCCGACAGCGACATCCGTCCTCTTCTTACATATTGGCCGAGGCAAATGCAAGATAAGGGATTCAATGAACTCCTACTGTCCCTCGACCAGGGATCTTCCGGGCGGGGCACTCTCGCCATGACGAAGTACTGCAACGACTGCCACACGGCAAACAAGGACCGCGCCAAGTATTGCTGCTCTTGCAAGGGCCGGTTTTCAGGTGTGCGCTTCGGAGCCCACACGTCCGCAGGCACCTTTCCTGATTCGCTCCCGGCGCCGCGAACGCCGAAGCAAATGCGCGGCAGGTCGGCGCCAACGCGCACCAGCCTGCTGGTGATCTTCCTCCTGCTCCTGCTCGGGCCGTTGACGTACCAGGAAGAAAGCCGCTTCCTCGCGCAATGGTCGCTGGTCAGGAATTCGGTCGCCACCGCATGGCAGCGGTCGTGGGCGTCGATCGCCGCTCCCGCCCCCTGGCGCAGCGCAGCCGCCCGGCCTTCGGCCGCGATAGCCCCCGCACCCGCTGAAACGCCTTCGCCGCCGGATGCAGCGCGGGTCGCCGTCGCCGCGCGAGCGGGCGAGACGGTGGTCCCGGCAGCCATCGAATGCACCGACGCGCGTGCGGCGCTGTCCCTTTGCGCGAAAGAGCACGCGGCCAACAGGCCGTAGCCGAACGCGAACGCACGCGCCCGGGTAGGCCTTCGGGCCRCACCAATCCGGCGGCCCATGCGCCACAACGGCGCGCCGCACCCTCCCTTGCCGACGAAGCGGGCCCGATTTCGCGCCGAAAGCCCTCCAAACACCCGGCACGGTTGTTGCTTGACACCCTTCACTGTTCCGCCGGCACCGTTGCCGCGGATTTTTGCAGTGCCTCCGCTAATGACGGCGGGATTCGAGCGAGCTGAGAGCGACGACGCCGGCAGTTCGCCTGTTCCAACCCAATTCGCATCCGTTCCACGCGGGGGCCCACTGCGGCTGTCTTTCCGACAGCCTTTCCTGTGGTCTGAACCCCGTCACGAGAGCGGTTGTCTGCAGGATCCGACATGAAAATCGCAGTGATTGGCCACGGCATGGTGGGCCACAAGTTTCTCGAGCAACTCCACGAGCTCGGCCTCGCCGATGCACAGGTCACCGTGCTGTGCGAGGAGCCTCGGCCTGCCTACGACCGGGTTCATCTCTCCGAATTCTTCGCCGGCAAGACGGCCGAAGACCTGTCGCTGGTCGAACCCGGCTTCTTCGAGCGCAGCGGCTTCACGCTGCGCCTGGCCGCCCGCGCCGTGGCCATCGAGCGACGCGACAACACCATTACCACGGCCGATGGCGAGGTGGTGCACTACGACAAGCTGGTGCTGGCCACCGGCTCGGCGCCCTTCGTGCCGGCGGTGCCCGGCCGCGACCGGCCCCACTGCTTCGTCTACCGCACCATCGAGGACCTCGAAGCGATGAAGGCCTGCGGCGCCCGATCGAAGACCGGTGTGGTGGTCGGCGGCGGCCTGCTGGGCCTCGAATGCGCCAAGGCCCTGCGCGACATGGGCCTCGAAACCCACGTGGTGGAGTTCTCGCCGCGGCTGATGGCGGTGCAGGTCGATGAAGGCGGCGGGCGCGCGCTGCGCAACAGCATCGAGGGCCTGGGCGTGCACGTGCACACTGGCCGCAACACGGTCGAGATCACCGATGGCGCGACCGCGCGGCATCGCATGGTGTTCGCCGACGGCACCCACCTGGAGACCGACATGATCGTGTTCTCGGCCGGTATCCGCCCGCGCGACGAACTGGCGCGCCAGTGCGTGCTGGCGGTCGGCCCGCGCGGCGGCGTGGCGATCGACAGCCACTGCCGCACCAGCGATCACGACGTCTATGCGATCGGCGAATGCGCCTCATGGAACGAGCAGACCTTCGGCCTCGTTGCGCCGGGCTACGACATGGCCCGCGTCGCCGCGAAGCACATCGCCGGGCAGAACGACGCCGCCTTCACGTGCGCCGACATGAGCACCAAGCTCAAGCTGATGGGCGTGGACGTGGCCAGCATCGGCGACGCGCACGGCAAGACGCCGAAGTCGCGCGCCTACCAGTACATCAACGAGCACAAGCAAATCTACAAGAAGATCGTGGTCAGCGAGGACGGCAAGCAGCTGCTGGGCGCGGTGCTGGTCGGCGACGCGGCCGAATACGGCACCCTGCTGCAGATGGCGCTCAACGGCATCACGCTGCCGGCCGACCCGGAGTTCCTGATCCTGCCATCGAGCGATGGCAAGGCCAAGCCCGGGCTCGGCGTCGACTCGCTGCCCGAGAGCGCCCAGATCTGCTCGTGCAACAGCGTCACCAAGGGACAGATCTGCGCGGCGGTCGGCAACGGCGCCTGCACCACGGCCGAGCTGAAGGCCTGCACCAAGGCCGGGGCCACCTGCGGCGGCTGCGTGCCGCTGGTCGGCCAGGTCATGAAGGCCGAGATGGCCAAGCGCGGCCTGGCGGTCGACAACCACCTCTGCGAGCACTTCCCCTATTCGCGCCAGGAGCTGTACCACCTGGTGCGCGTCGGCGAGATCCGCAGCTTCGAGGACCTTCTCGCGAAGCATGGCAAGGGGCTGGGCTGCGCTGTCTGCAAGCCGACCGCCGCCAGCATCTTCGCATCGTGCTGGAACGAGTTCGTGCTCAAGAAGGAGCTGGCCGGGCTGCAGGACAGCAACGACTACTTCCTCGGCAACATCCAGAAGGACGGCAGCTACTCCGTGGTGCCGCGCATGCCCGGCGGCGAGGTCACGCCCGAAGGTTTGATCGCGGTCGGCCAGGTGGCGAAGAAGTACGGCCTCTACACCAAGATCACCGGCGGCCAGCGCGTGGACCTGTTCGGCGCCCGTGTCGAGCAGCTGCCGGTGATCTGGGAGGAGCTAATCGCCGCCGGCTTCGAGTCCGGCCACGCGTACGGGAAGTCGCTGCGCACCGTGAAGAGCTGCGTCGGCTCGACGTGGTGCCGCTTCGGCGTGGCCGACAGCGTGGGCCTCGCGGTTGAGCTGGAGAACCGCTACAAGGGCCTGCGCGCACCGCACAAGATCAAGTTCGGCGTCTCGGGCTGCACCCGCGAATGCGCCGAGGCGCAAGGCAAGGACGTCGGCATCATCGCCACCGACAAGGGCTGGAACCTCTACGTCTGCGGCAATGGCGGCATGAAGCCGCGCCACGCCGAGTTGATCGCCTCGGACTTGAACAAGGAAGAGCTGGTCCGGCTGATCGACCGCTTCCTGATGTTCTATGTGCGCACGGCCGACCGCCTGCAGCGCACCAGCACCTGGCGCGACAACCTCGAGGGCGGCCTGGACTACCTGAAGGGCGTGCTGATCGAGGACACCCTCGGCCTCGGCGTCGAACTCGAAGCCCAGATGCAGCACGTGGTCGACACCTATCAGTGCGAGTGGAAGACGGCCGTGAACGACCCGGTCACGCGCCAGCGCTTCCGCTCCTTCGTCAACAGCGAGAAGCCCGACGAGCACATCGTGTTCGTGCAGGAGCGCGGCCAGATCCGGCCCGCCCGCGCGGAAGAACGCGCCGACGTCGCCATCGCCTGAACACCCGAGGAAATCCAAAATGAACGCTACCGACACCCCCTCCTGGACCGCCGTCTGCGCCGCCGGCGACATCCTGCCCGACACCGGGGTCTGCGCCCTCGTCGACGGCGTGCATGTCGCGATCTTCCGCGTCGGCCGCGCGCAGGACTTCTACGCCATCGACAACGTCGATCCCAAGGCCCAGGCCAGCGTGCTGTCGCGCGGCCTGGTGGGCAGCATCGGCGAGCGCATCGTCGTTGCCTCGCCGCTCTACAAGAACCACTTCGACCTGCGCAGCGGCGAATGCCTCGAAGCGCCCGAGCACTCGGTGCGGGCCCACGCGGTGCGCGTGCAGGAGGGCCGCGTGCTCGTCGCCCTCGCCTGACCCGGTCGCTTTCAAAACCTCGCTTCTTCTTCAAGTCTTCAAGGAATCCCCATGGCCTACCTAGCCCCTGCCGAGTTCGTGACCAAGATGGTCGACGCTGGCGAATCCAAGCTCCTGATGTCGACCCGCGACACCTTAATCCGCTCCTACATGGCCGGCGCCATCCTGGCGCTGGCGGCGGCCTTTGCCGTTACCGTCTCGGTCAACACGGGCAACCCGCTGGTCGGAGCGATGCTGTTCCCGGTCGGCTTCATCATGCTGTACCTGATGGGCTTCGACCTGCTGACCGGCGTCTTCACGCTGGTGCCGCTGGCGGTGCTCGACAAGCGCCCCGGCGCCACCTGGCGCGGGTGCCTGCGCAACTGGGGGCTGGTGTTCGTCGGCAACTTCGCGGGCGCGCTGACGGTCGCGGTGTTCATGGCGATCATCTTCACCTTCGGTTTCAGCGAGGCTCCCAATGCCGTCGGCGAGAAGCTCGGCCATATCGGCGAAGGCCGCACGCTGGGCTATGCCGCGCACGGCGCCGCCGGCATGCTGACGCTGTTCATCCGTGGCGTGATGTGCAACTGGATGGTGTCCACCGGCGTCGTCGCCGCGATGATGTCGACCACGGTCTCCGGCAAGGCCATCGGCATGTGGATGCCCGTGATGATCTTCTTCTACATGGGCTTCGAGCATTCGATCGTCAACATGTTCCTGTTCCCCACCGGCCTAATGCTCGGCGGCAAGTTCACGCTGATGGACTACTTCATCTGGAACGAACTCCCGACGGTGCTCGGCAACCTGGTCGGCGGCCTGACCTTCGTCGGCGCGACCCTGTACGCGACCCACTACAAGACCGCGCCGAAGCGCGCCCTGATCTGACGGCCTCGCGTCCATGTGCAGCGCTTTGCGCGTGACGCTCGGCCAGCACTCGCTGGCCGGGCCCCATTCGGTGAACCAGGATTTCCACGGCGCCATGCTTCCGGAGGGATCGCTGCGCATCTCCAAGGGCATCGCGGTCGCGCTCGCCGACGGCATCGGCTCCAGCCGCGTCAGCCAGGTGGCGAGCGCCGCGGCGGTGCGCGGCTTTCTCGACGACTACTACGCCACCTCCGACGCGTGGTCGGTGCGCCGCTCGGCCCAGCGGGTGCTGAGCGCCACCAACTCGTGGCTGCATGCGCAGACCATGCGCAGCGACGCGCGCTTCGACAAGGACAGCGGCTACGTCTGCACCTTCAGCGCGCTGATCCTCAAGGGCCGCGACCTGCACCTGCTGCATGTCGGCGACGCGCGCATCCATCGGCTGCACCCGCATGCGCTGGAACAGCTCACCGAAGACCATCGCGTCCATGTGTCGTCGGTCGAGTCGTATCTCGGGCGTGCGCTGGGTGCGGCCCCCAACGTCGAGATCGACTACCGCTGCTGGCCGGCGGAAGTCGGGGAGGTCTACCTGATGGCCACCGACGGCGCCTATGCGCACCTCGATGCCGAGGCGGTGCACCAGGCGCTCGCCCGCTGCGGCGACGACCTCGACGAGGCGGCCCGCCTGCTCGCGTCGGCGGCACGGGCGAAGGGCGGGAACGACGACAGCACGGTGCAGCTGCTGCGCATCGACGGATTGCCCTTGGCCGACGCCGCGCAGCTGCAGTGGCAGCGGGAGGGCCTGGCGATCCCGCCGCCGCTGGCGCCGCGGGCCCACTTCGAAGGTTTCACGCTGGTGCGCGAGCTTCACGTGAGCTCGCGCAGCCACGTGCACCTGGCCGTAGACGATGCGACCGGGCAGCAGGTGGTGCTGAAGCTGCCTTCGGTCGACTTGCGCGACGACCCGGACTACCTCGACCGCTTCGTGCTCGAAGAATGGGTGGCGCGGCGCATCGACAGCCCGCACGTGCTGAAGGCCAGCGCGATCGACCGGCCGCGCGGCCACCTGTATGTCGCCATGGAGTACGTCGACGGCCAGACGCTGGCGCAATGGATGGTCGACCACCCCCGGCCGACGCTGGACAGCGTGCGCGGCATCGTCGAGCAGCTGGCCAAGGGGCTGCAGGCGCTGCACGGCAAGGAGATGCTGCACCAGGACATCCGCCCCGAGAACGTGATGATCGACCGCACCGGCACTGTCAAGATCATCGACCTGGCGACGACCCACGTGGCGGGCCTGGCCGACAGCGCGCGCGACAAGCGCGCGACCGCCATCGAAGGGACCCTGCAGTACACCGCGCCTGAGTACTTCGTCGGCCATGGCGGCAGCGCACGGTCGGACCTGTTCTCGCTGGCCGTCCTCRCCTACCGGATGCTGACGGCGCAATTGCCGTATGGCCTGCAGGTCTCGCACCTGCGGACCGCAGCCGATGCCAACCGGCTGCGCTACCTGCCGCTGCGCCACTTTAGGCCCGACCTGCCGGCGTGGGTCGATGCGGTGCTGCAGAAGGCACTGCATCCGGACCCAGTGAAGCGACAGCAAGCGGTGTCAG
>NZ_JBFUIU010000284.1:0-10797 GCF_056401695.1 Variovorax sp. P4_D9 | reverse complement strand
GTTCCAGGACATGGGTCAGGACGATGTTGTCGTAGCGCTTCGGCAGAGTCGCCGCCTCAAAGCGCGAATGCACGAAATGGACCCGGTCGCCCAGCTTGCGCCTGGCTTCTTCCACGGCAACGCCGGAGGCTTCGACGCAAGTCACGTCATCGAAGTACGGCAGGAAGCGCCGGGTGAAGTCGCCCTTGAAGCTGCCCAGCTCCAGCAGGCTGCCCTTGTTGAAGAAGGGGTCGAACGACCGGATCATGAACTGGTGCATGACGTCGAAGTCGAAGCCGTAGGCGTACTGGTGGTCGGCGGTATCTCGAATCTCGAGGTCGAAGTCGCGTGAATTGCTCATGGTTGCTTTTTGTCCGGTATCCAGGTGCATGGCCATCGAGCGACCCGTCGCCTTGCCGACGATGAAGCCCGTCTTCTCATACAGATGGATCGCGCTGGCATTGCCGCGATCGGCCTCGAGCTCAAGGCGCTCGAAGCCCAGCTCTTTCGCATGTCCGATGCACTGCGCGAAGAGCCGCCTTGCGATCCCCTGCCCCTGCCATTCCCGCAGCACGCTGACGCTCGTGATGAACGCGGCACCGCGTCCGGCATCGTTGCAGTAGACCGCGACCAGTCCGACGAGCACGCTGCCCGCCCAGGCTTCGAAGCGTTCGGCGCTGGACGCCAGCTTGCGGGCATAGCCGCCGATCTCGACACGACCGCTCAGAGGCGGCACGAAATCGACGTCACAATAGGACAGGTGTTCGGCGATCTGCGCTTCGGTGGCCCTGTTCAGGAAGATGGTGACCCCGTCGCTCATGTCCCGATCTCCGCCAGCCCGAATCCACAACGGCCGAACTCGTTGCCGTTGTACAGCAGGTAGAACCTGCCGTCGCATTCGAATGCGTGCGGGTAGCACTGCATCTCGGAGTCCCACTCGCCCGGGCCGATTTCGAGCCGCGGATTCTCATCGTCGCGGGTCCAGTGGCTCAGGTCGTCGGAATAGGCGTGGCCGATGCGATAGCCGCGGCCCTTCGTCTTCCTGAAGTCGAAGGACTCCCGATAGCAGAAGAACATGTGGTGGCGGCCCGCGATCTCGACGACCGTGGGGAGCGCCTGGCTTTCGTCCGCGCCCAGGCGATCGCGGATGAGCTGCCGCGCTTCCTCCTTGACCCAGTGGATGCCGTCCTTCGAGACCGCATGGCCGATCTTGTAGGTGCGGTCGGCCGCTGCATCGGGCGCATGGCGCTTCCAGCCCGTGCCGAAGATGTACCACATGTGAAAAGTGCCGCCGATCACCTTCACGAAGCCGTCGCCGACCAGGCAAGGCTCGTGCAGTGAAGCGCCGAGCACGGGCCCCTGGCCGATGCGCTGGAAGCTGAGACCGTCGTCGTGGCTCACGGCAAGGCCGATGCCGGTGTCGACCGACACCGAGACCCGGCGGTTCCAGCCGCAGGTATAGGCAAGGATCCGATCGCCATGGCGTAGCACGTTCATCGGGAAGATGCCGTGCTCGTCGAAGCATCCCAGGCCCCCGAGCGGAATGACGGTCTTCTCGGAGACCCGAATGATCTCGCGCAGGTTCTTCTGCATGTCGACGAAGGCGATGTGGCTCAGGTACTTGCCGTTGGCCTTGTCCACGGCGCGGGTCGAAAAATAGATGCGCACGAAATCGTCGAACACGAGGGCCTGCGGCGACTGCGCGAACTGGACGCAGTCGTTCGGCAGCGCGTGTCGTGTCGGATCGAAGATTCTTCCGAGCTTCGTCAGCTTCATCGTTCGCCCCTCAGGCCAGTGTTCCGTCGAGCTCGGCCAGTCCGAAGCCGTGGCGGCCGACTTGGTCGCCGAGGTAGAAGAGACAGGTCTTGCCGTCCAGCTCGAACACATGCGGATAGCTGACCATCTCGGCATCCCAGCCCTGCTCCGACACGTCGATCCCGGCCTTCGCGTCATCGCGGACCCAGTCGGTCAGATTGCTGCTCGACGCATAGCCGATGCGATAGCCCTTCGCCTTGCCGCGGTAGTCGCTGCTGTAGCGGTAGCAAAAGAACATGTGATATTTGCCGTTGGCATGAAAGACGTCCGGGCTGGCTTGCGCCTCGTCCTCTTCGATGCGGCTCTCGATCAGGTCCTTGTTCAGCTTGGTCCAATGGATGCCGTCGCGAGATGTCGCCATGCGGATCTTGTAGACCGGCTCGGGCTTCCCCCCGACCCCCTTCCACTTGCGCCCGGCGATGTACCAGAGGCACCAGACGTCGTTGAAGCGGCGGATCTTCGGGCCACTGAGAACGAAGGGCTCGTCCGGCGAATAGCCGAGGACCGGGCCGCTGCCAAGTTTGGTGAAGGTCCGTCCCTGGTCCCGGCTGACGGCGCAGCCAATGGCGACATTGAAGGGCACCGATTCGCAACGCGTCCAGCCCGCGTAGTAGGCGCGGACCTCGTCGCCGGCGCGTATGACGGAGACCGGGTAGGTGCCGAACTCATCGAACGCACCCAGTCCTCCCAGGCCCAGGATGGGTTGCTCGCTGACCCGCAACACCTTGAACAGGTCCTTGCGGTCGAGGTCGACGTACGCCGAATAGCTCACGTACTGCCCGTTCGCGTCCGCCGGTGGGCGACAAGAAAAATAGACCCGCACGAAATCGCCGAAGACCAGCGTGGCCGGCGCCTGCGCGAACTCCTTCAGCCAGCTTCGCCCTTCGACCGCCTGCGGGGTGAAGACCTTGCCCCGCTTCTTCCACACGAACATCGGTGCCGTCCCCTCAGACCAGGTCATAGCCGGAGCCGACACAGCCGCGGACGGTGTCGAGCGAGTTGAACATCAGCACGTCGACGATCGAGAGCCACGGGACGAAGGGCTGGTCGAACTGCGGGTATTGCAGCGGCTTCGATCGGACGAAGCGCAGGTCGATGCCGTGCGCCCGAAACTCGTCCACGGCGTACAGCGCCATGCCGCCGATCGCATTGAAGTAGCTTCGAGCCCCGACGGCCTTGCATAAGGCGAGGACCTTCTCCTGATTCTTCAGGCCGTGATCGATCGGGATGCTCGAGGAGACCCGGATCTCGGTCGCGATGCCGAGGTGTTCGCAGGTGCTCGCGATCGCGTGATGGAGAAAGCCGAACAGGTTCGACTCCTCGCAGCGAACGCTCCGTTCGATCAAGGGAAAGGTCTGCCTGAAATACGGCGCCCGCCGGTACGCGCCCTCGAACTGCTGAAGCAGCTTGGCGCGGTCGAAGTCCGCTGTCAGCGATCTTTCCCGCACATCGAGGGCATCCGAGTCCCGCTTCAACGGCAGCGAGAACACGGCGTCCTTGYCGTTCTGCAGCATGCGATTGCGGTTGATCCAGCCTTTCTTCGTGTACTTGATGTTGTCGTACACGATGAACAGATCGGCCGCGCTGATGAGTTGGAAGTAGCCGATGTAGGGCATAAAGTACGGCTGCATGATGGCCACCTTCATGCGATCGCCTCGATCCTTACCTCGGTTCCTTCCTGCGTCGCGGCCCAGGCGCCGATCAGCCCGGCGATCGCTTCCACCTGCGCGTCCTGCAAGGCAGGATAGATCGGCAGGCAGAGCACCTGCTGCGCGGCAGCGGACGCCACCGGCAAGTTGTCGCGATGGGCCGAGGGCAAGCTCCGATACATCGGAAAGTCCGAGATCAGCGGGTAGAAGTAGCGGCGGGCGTAGATGTGGTGCTCGCGCAGCTTCTGGTAGAGCGCATCGCGGCTCAGCGCGTACTCGGGCTCGACGAGGATCGGGAAGTAGGCATGATTGGCGACCCGTTCGCCGGCATCCCGAAGGCAGCGGATGCCCGGGGTGCCCTCGAGCAGATCGCGATAGAGCGCATCGATCTGCGCGCGGCGCGCGAGTGCCTGATCGATGTAGTTCAACTGCAGCAGACCGAACGCGGCATTGACCTCGCTCATCTTGCCGTTGATTCCGGGCGCGACCACCGTGACCTCCCCCACATGGCCGAAGTTCTTCAACTGGTCGATGCGCACCTTGGTCTTGGCGTCGGGGCAGATGATGGCGCCGCCTTCGAAGGTGTTGAACACCTTGGTCGCATGAAAGCTCAGCGCCGAGAGATCGCCATGCCTCAGGATGCTGCCGCCGGCGTCCTGGACGCCGAAGGCGTGCGCCGCGTCATAGATGACCTTGAGGTTGTAGTTGTCCGCGATCGTCTGGATGGCCTCGACGTCGCACGGGTGCCCATACACGTGCACCGGCATGATCGCGGTCGTCTGCGGCGTGATCGCCGCCTCGATCCTGGCCGGATCGAGATTGAGAGTCAGCGGGTCGACATCCGCGAACACCGGCTTGATGCCATTCCAGAGCAGTGAATGCGAAGTCGCCACGAAGGAATACGGCGTGGTGATAACCTCGCCCGTGATGCGCAAGGCCTGCAGCGCCGTGACCAGGGCGAGGGTGCCATTCGTGAAGAGGGCCAGGTGGTTGACCCCCAGGTAGTCGCAAAGGGCCTGCTCGAGCTGATGATGAAAGGGGCCGCCGTTGGTCAGCGTCTTGTTGGCCCAGATCTTTTCCAGGTAGGGGATGAACTCGTCCAGCGGCGGCAGGTGGGGCTGCGTCACATAGACAGGATCCTTGCGCGATGTCGTCATGCTCGGCCCCCTTGAGCGCGAACGGCTTCGAAGGATGCGGCGGGCAAGCCGGCGCACCAGCGCCGCCACATCGTGCGCAGGGCCCGTTCCAGTCCGGCGGCGATCAGCGCGGGCTGGCCGATGGCCGACTGCGTGAAACGATCGCGAAGCCCGGCACGCAGTTGCGCCAGCTCGGGCAGGCGTTGCGCCCACGCCGCGCCCAGCGCCTCGAACGCCGCGGCGTCCTGGGCGACGAATTCATCCAGGCCGGCATGGCCGAGGACGCCGGCACCGACGCGGCCGGCCATCGTGCTGCCGGCGAGCGTCAGCGTGGGCACCCCCATCCACAGCGCATGCAAGGTGGTGGTCCCGCCGTTGTAGGGGAAGGTGTCCAGGCACACGTCGACCTGGTGGTGCAGCGCCAGGTAGTGCTGCATGACGGAACGCTGATGGAAGGCCAGACGACCGCGTTCGATGCCCTCCTCGCCGAACCAGCCGAGCAGCGCGTCGTATTCCCCCTCGCGCGGCATGGCGCCCAGCACCATGCGCGATGTGGGCACGGCGCGCAGCAGTTGCGACCACACGGCGACCACGTCCCGGCTCATCTTGTTGAGCCGGTTGAAGCTGCCGAAGGTCATGTGCCGCGCACGGAGTGCCGGCAGGTCGTTGACCGGCGGCGCCACTGCCGAGGGCAGAAAGGGCGCATTCGCCGGCAGCTGCACGAGCTTCTCGGTGAACTGGCTGTCGAATTGTCCCGGCGGCAGCATGAAGGGATCGCACAGGTAGTAATCCATGCTCTCGAGGCCGGTCGTCCCTGGATAGCCCATCCAGCTGACCTGGACCGGCGCGGGCTTGCGGGCGAAGGTCAGCAAACGGTTGTCGGCGGTATGGCCCGAGAGGTCGATCAGGATGTCGATGCCGTCGGCACGAACCTTCTGCGCAAGCTCGGCATCTTCCAGGCCTCCGACCGTGTGCCAGTGCTTCACGTAGCCACGCAGGCGTTGGCTCACGTGGTCCTCCGCGGCGCGCCGGGTCGAATAGGCATGCAGCACCAGGGACGCCTCGCCCGCCAGATGCGCGAGCACCGGCTCGAGAAACGAGGCGACGGCGTGGTTGTACAAGTCGCCCGACACGAATCCGACCTGCAGCGGCCGCTCGGGGTCAGGCGCTCGGTCATGGGGCCGCCAGGACGCCCGCAGCGGCGTTTCAAACTGCTCGCCAAAGCGGCGATGCTCGGCGAACAGGGGCTCGGCGCCGATCGTCTGGCTGAGGGTCAGGCTGGTCAGCAGGGCGCTGTGCGACGTGTACCGATCCGGCTG
Organism: Variovorax sp. P4_D9; assembly: GCF_056401695.1. Classification (NCBI taxonomy): domain Bacteria; kingdom Pseudomonadati; phylum Pseudomonadota; class Betaproteobacteria; order Burkholderiales; family Comamonadaceae; genus Variovorax; species Variovorax sp. P4_D9. Next base: position 4,899 of record NZ_JBFUIU010000284.1, on the reverse strand, counting down.
GGCCTGCAGGGCCCGACGGTAGCTGGCGTCGGCTTCGCCTTGCCGCCCCTGGGCGCTGAGCGCTGTGGCCAGGTTGGTATGGAGGTAGCCCAGGCCCGGCGCCACTGCCACGGCGCGCTGGTACACCGCTTCGGCTTCGGCCGAACGGCCCTGTTCCAGCAGCAGGATGCCCAGTTCGTTGTACCCGTCGGCCTTGGCCGGATCGATGTCGAGCGCCTTCCGGTAGCTCGCCTCGGCGTCCGCCAGCCGGCCCATGTAGCCGAGAACGGCACCCAACGCCAGGTGGGCATCGACATAGGAGGGGTCCATCTCCAGCGCCCGCCGGCAATGCATCTCCGCCTCAGAAAGCCGGGCCTGTCCCTGGAGCATGACACCCAGGTTACGATGGGCCTTGGCGTAGGTCGGGTCTATTTCCACGGCCCGGCGCAGACTGGCCTCGGCCTCTTTCTTGCGTCCCACGGAAGCGAGGGCCAGGCCCAGATTGAGCTGCGCCTCGGCATCCTGCGGCAGCAGTCGCGCGGCCGTCTCCATCGGCTGCAGCGCTTCCTCCGGCGTGCCCTGCATGCCGATCACCACGCCGAAAGTCTTCCAGGCTGCCCCGTGTTGCGGAAAGCGCAGGATCAGCGAGCGAGCCAGCGCCTTGGCCTCGTCATAGCGCTTCTTCTTGAGGGCCGTCTTGAGCTTGTCGAGCTCCCGAAGGCTCGGTTGCGCCTTGCCATTCGCATGGCTCGGCGCGTGCTTGGGCCGCGCCGCCTGTGCCACCGCGGCAGGCGCCTGCGTGTCGCGAATCGAACGGGCGATCTGCGCGCGAACTTCCAGCTGCGCGGCCAGCGCATCCACGACTTCGCCCTGCAAGCCGTGCTGCAATCCCGATTCCAGCAATTCCCGCGCGGCGTCGATCTGCCCGGCCTGCATCAGTGCATCGATGCAGCCGAGCCAGTACTCCGCGTTCTCCGGCTGCGCCTCCAAGGCCGCGGCGAAGTGGGGCAGCCCCTCGCTCGCCTGACCCATGCGCACGGCCAGTCGGCCCAGGCCGTAGTTCGCCTGGGGGTGACGTGGCAGCGCTTCCAGAATGCCGCGGTAGAGAGTCTCCGCCTGCGCGAGCTGGCCGGCCTCGTGACAGGTCGTGGCGAGCTGCAGGGATTCGTCCAGCGCTTGCGCCAGCGCGTCGAGCACGGGGCTGGGGTCCGGGCTGGCAGGTTGCTGCGATGCAAGGGATGCGGTCATCGATGAACAGAGTGTTTGCGGCGCTTCGATTGTTGGCGGCCGTGTAATGAAGCAAAGGGCGGATCAGAAGGGGAACCACCCTTCTGATCCGGAAACTGTGCGACGCCGCAATGAGAAAGGCCCTGCGCAAAGCTTTGCGCAGGGCCTCGAGATCAGATCCGCGACGGATGGGTCTAGAGATAGTTGAACAGCGAGATCGAGCTCAGCTTCGCGAAGGTCATCTGCGTAGCCTGCAGCGAGGTCTGCCGCTGGTAGAACTCCGAGATCGCGCTCGCCGGGTCCAGGTCCTGGATGCTGGAGAGGTAGCTCTTGTCGTTCAGGTCCCGGGTCGAGCCGCTGGCGCTGAGCGCGTCGAGCTCATTCAGGCGCGAACCGATCGAAGCCCGGACCGTCAGCACGTTGTCATGGGCGTTCGAGACCTTCACGTTGGCCGTGCTGAGCGCGTTCAACAGCTTGGCTTGCGCGCCGCTGCCGCCGCCGGTCAATGGCGTCTTCAGCGCGGTAATCAGATTGCCGATCGCGGCAAAGACGTCGGTGCCTGCATTTTTGGCCGTGGAGACGTCGAAGGTGTCGCCATTGGCAGGCGTTCCCGTGATCTGCACCTGGATGCCGCCGAAGGCGATCGGCGTCTTGGGGTCGAAGGTGCCGGTCGACACTGTCACCGGCGGTACTTCCTTGGTCGTCACCGTGTAGTTGCCGCCCGCAAAGCTGATCTGGAAGTCCTTGCCGTAGTTCGGGTCGGTCGCGTCATTGACCCCGATGGCGCCGAACACGCCCGATCCGGTGTTGGCGGCGTTGTCGGACGTCACATAGCCGGCACTGGCCTGCACCGACTGGAACACCGTGCGGCCGTCGTCCGACGTCGACATCTGGCGCGCCACATCCACTTGCATCAGGCGCTGGCCCTGGTCGCCCATGTATTGGACGCCCCCGCTCGCCGTCGAGACGAAGGGGGCGGTGGCGCTCTTGTAGCCGGCGAACAGGAACTGGCCGTTGCCGTCGTCCGAATTGGCGATGCCGACGAGCTCGTCGAGGTTGCTCTGGATGCTGGTGGCCAGCGAGGCGCGGTCGGCGTCGGACAGCGTGCCGTTGCCCGCCTGCACGGTCAGGGTCTTGATGTTCTGCAGGATCGTCGTCGTGCTGTCGAGCGCGTTCTCCTCGCGCGAGAGCGACAGCGTGGCGCGATCGCGGCTGGTCGCGTACTGCGAGGATTCGGCCAAGGTCTGGCTCACGCCGAGCGCCCGTGCAGCGCCCATGGGATCGTCGCCGGCGGTCAGGAACTTGGTTCCGGAAGCCAGCTTCTGCTGGACGCGGAACAGGTTCTGCTGCTGCAGGCCCATCGCGTTGACGTTCTGCTCGTAGAACGAACTGGTGCTGATACGCATGGCGGTTCCTGTATTAGTTGCTGATACCGAGGATCGCGTCGAAGATGGTCGACGCGGTCTGGATCACCTTGGCATTGGCCTGGTACATCTGCTGGAACATCAGCAGGTTGGCTGTTTCCTCGTCCTGGTTGACCCCCGAGATGGACTGCTGGCTGGCCTTGATCTGGCTGGTCACGCTGTCCTGGGTGGCACCGGCAACCTTGACCTGCAGCGCCCGGTTGCCCACCTCGCTGACCAGCTGCGAGTACGCGCCGTTGAAGGTCGTGGTGCCATTGGCCATCATGCTCTGGCGCTGCAAGGCGCCCATCAGCAGGGCATTGCTGCCGTCGGAGACGCCCGCCACGTTCTTGTCGATGGTGAAGGTGTCGCCCTGCGCCGGCGTACCGCTGAGGCTCACCGTGATGCCGTCGAAGCTGATCTTGGCACCGGCGGTGAAGGGCACCGGCGCGCCCGCTGCGTAGGTCGTTGCGATGCCGCTGGTCTGGGTCACGGTCACGGCGGACGCCGCGGGGAAGCCGGACAGCGTGCCGGTCGCCGCGTCATAGCTCATCGTGACATTGGCGGCGAGCGGCGTGGCCGGGTAACCCGCGCCGATGGTGGCCGCCCTGAGCGCCCCACTGCCCTTGTTGGTGCTGCTGTTGCCCGTGATCACGGGCGACGCCGCAGCCACCTTGGTCGGATCGAGGACCGTGACGTCCATGTCGCGCGCGCCGGTGCGGGTCGGCTGGACCAGGAAGGTGTCGCCGGCGTTGGCCGTGCCGCTGGCGGCGGAGAGGCTCACGCCGTCGAAGCTGATCGGAAAGCTCGTGAACGAACCCAGGGACTGCTTGTCCGACAGGCGCGTCACCGAATAGGTCGGGGTGCCGGCGACATTCGTGACCTGGACCGCATAGTCGCTAGAGGTCAGCTGGTTGCTGTTGGTCACGCTGCCCGAGAGCACCAGATTGCCGGAGTTCCCGGCGTTCGAGAAGACCCCCGGGGTGGCGGTCGTGAAGAAGTCCTGACCCAGCGCGCCATTCAGGTCGATGCCCAGTTTCTGCTGTGCATTGAGCGAGTCGGCCAGCGCCATCGAAAGGCGCCCGATCGCATTCTGCGTGGCCGTGAGCGTCTCGTTGCGGAAGGTCATCAGGCCGCCCAGCGTACCGCCCGTGAAGATGCTGTCGCTGAGTTCCGACACATTGCCGGCGACACCCACCAGCGCCACTGCCGTGCGGGTCGGATCGGCCGAGGACTGCATCGCCTTGACGGTGGAGAACTGGTCGCCAGTCACCAGCGACTGGCCGCTGCCGATGAAGACGTTGTATTTGCCGTTGTCCTGCTGCAGCACCTTGACGTCGACGATCTGGCTGAGCTCCGTCACCAGCTGGTCGCGCTGGTCCAGCAGGTCGTTGGGCGGCTGGCCGCCGGCCACCGCCGTAATCATGCTGATCTGCTGGTTGAGGCTCGCGATCTTGCTCGAGTAGGTGTTGATCTGCTCGACACGGCCCTTGATCTGGTCGTTGACCGACGAATTGATGTCCGTGAGGTACTGGTCCGTGGAGCGGAACTTGCTCGCCAGCGACTGGGCCGAGCTGATCAACTGCTGGCGGGCGGCGGTGTCGGAAGGCGTGTTGGCCACGCCCTGCACCGCCGTGAAGAAGCTCTGCATCAGCGGGCTGAGGCCACCCGTCTGGTCCGCCAGCAGCGAATCGATGCGGTTGATCTGCGTTCCGTTGGTGTCCAGCGCCGCGGAGGCAGACTGGGCGGAGGCGAGCTGAGCCGTGAGATAGCGGTCATAGCTGCGCGAGATCGTGGTGACGACCGCGCCGTTGCCGATGTAGCCGGAGCCGGTCGCGGTCGGCGAGTTGGTGGCGATCTCGGCGACCTGCCGGCTGTAGCCGGCGGTGTAGACGTTGGCGGTGTTGTGGGCCGTGGTCATCAGCGCGGTGCGCGCGACGTTGAGACCGCTCAGGCCCGTAAAGAACAAACTTCCTGACATGGGGATTACCTGGTTGAGTCGGTGGGGTGTTGCTTGCGGCATCGCCGCTGTAATGCATTCGGGTTCTATATCGGCAACACTAGGCCAGACTTGAAGGCCGCACTGCAGCGTCCGGGTTCCGCAGCCTGAAGACGCCCACCACCTGCGACAGGTCGCCGGCCTGGCCCTGCAGCGACTGCGCGGCGGCCGAGGCTTGCTCCACCAGCGCCGCGTTCTGCTGCGTCACCTGGTCCATCTGCGTGATCGCCTGGTTGATCTGCTCGATCCCCGAGGTCTGCTCCTGGCTGGYCGCCGTGATCTCGCCCATGA
>NZ_JBFUIU010000283.1:0-10799 GCF_056401695.1 Variovorax sp. P4_D9 | reverse complement strand
GCGCTGGCAAGACGGATGGTGCCCCGGCTAAGGGGATAGCTCTTGTCGAGCACCATCGAGAACGAAGGGTATGGCAGCACCTTGAGGCTCTTGTAGAACTGCATTTCGTCATCGTTTACCGCGCCTGCGACCGAGAAAAGCATATGCACGTCCGGCAAGGGTTCTGAGGTCGAAGTTCTCAGGAATCCCATGGCCTCGGTGATCGTGGCGAGGGGGCCTTGTCCCGTCAGCAAGAACTTGGCTCCAAAGCCTGCCATCCGCAATAGGTTGGTTGTGGGGCTGTAGCTCGGTCGCTTCACGCGCCAACTCGGCCTGATGAGCGGATGCTCCATCAAATTGCGGCCCACGCCGGGATGGTGTGCCACCACATCGATGCCAAGCGACTGCAGGTCCTTTCCATCGCCGATACCCGATAGCATCAGAAGCTGCGGCGTACTGATCGCCCCGCCGCACAAGATAACCCTGCCAGCCCGGGCCTCGCGCATGACGCCGTCGCATTCGTAGGCGACACCCGTGACCTTGCCATCGCTTACATGCAGCTTGTGTACGAGCGCGTCGGTGACCAGTCGCAAGTTCTTGCGCTGCAACGCCGGCTTGAGCCATGCATCGGCCGAACTGACTCGCATTCCCCGACGCTGATTGAATTGTCCATAGCCAACCCCTTCTTGCTGCAGGCCATTGAAGTCGTGTGTTCGTGGAATGCCGGCCGCTTGCGCAGCTGCGAGAAACGCCTCCGTGAGGGGATGGCAGTGCCGCACCTCCCGAATGGGCAGCGGACCAGAATTGCCACGGATTGAGTAGTCGGGCGGGGCGTGGTAGCCGGGCTCGCAACGCTCCATGTCTTGGAACAGAGGCATGACATCGTCGGCCGACCACCCAACGTTGCCCATCGCAGCCCAACGGTCATAGTCGGCCCGGGCGCCACGTACGTAGTTCATGCCATTGATGCTGCCGCTGCCACCCACCACGCGCCCGCGCCGCCARTGGTCGATTCGCGAATTGCGTGTCGAGTCCGGCTGGGACCAGAAACCCCACTCGAAGCGTGAGAAGTCGAGGTAGTAGCTGAGACCGAACGGTTTCATGAGCCACACGTCCCGCGGGCCGGCCTCAAGAACGAGGACGCGCCGTGAAGTGTTCTCGCTAAGACGCGCAGCCACGACACAGCCTGCGCTTCCGGCTCCGACGACGATGTCGTCCCATAAGTTCGAATCCAGATTCATGAAACCCCACTTTGTCTTGTCCAGGCAGTAAAACAATATTGTCGCGCTATACGGGATATAGTTCAAGCAACGTGCTTGGCTCTTGACGAGGCCCCGAGGACGAACTGTTGAGCGCCGACTTCGGCCGGAACCGATGTTGCAAGCCACCTCGCAGCCCTCGACCAAGACCTTCACGAGTAGGAGGGACCTAGCGCTCCTCGGTGTCAACAACCGAATCTACGGGTTTGCACCTAGCCTGGTTCCTGCTTCCGTGCCTTGTAAGCCGTAGCTCTGAAGAGTAAACTAGTCGCAAATGGCGGGATAACATCGTGTATCTGCCTGGCGTTGATCTGATGGATCGCGGCGTTGGAACGTATGAGGCTGAGATGACTGACAACTTCTACTACGGGCGCAGGATGCAGTTGGCCTTTTTGGTCAGCGACATGGATGCGGCTCTCAAGGTTTGGACCGACGAGCTGAAGGTCGGCCCGTTTGTGGTGTTTGAGAAGGCGCTTGGAAGCCGCCACTTTGTTCATCGCGGTGAGCGCAGTCCTATCGATTTTTCCCTTGCGCTCGCATACATCGGCGATACACAGATAGAACTGATCTGTCAGAACAACGACGCGCCGTCGATCTACACGGAGGCAAGGAGCAAAGGCCTCATGGACGGCGGCGCCCACCATATGGCGTTCTGGCCAGACGATATGGCTGCCGCACATCGCCAGCTGATCGCCAGTGGCTTCGAGGAGGTCGCGTCGATCCGCTCACCGACGGGGGAGGTGGACGTCTACTACTTCGGTTCGCCGCCTTCCCTGGGACTCATGGTGGAGATCGTGCCCATGAACTCGGCTCGAAGACTCTACTTCTCGAAGATCAAGGCGCTGTGCGAAAGGTCGGCGGGCAGCCAGAAGGCACTTCGCTTCAAGGACAAAGACCATTTTCTTGCCTCGCTGGAACCTGACAGCTAAGGGCGCAGAAATCGATGCCTCCCTCCCGGGCGTTTCGGGAATCCGTGCCGAGTCTGAAAACGCAGACCCTGTATCAGATCCGGACAACTCTTACAGACCGAGACAATGCAAAGCTCCAAACTGATTCGCGCCCTGATAGGGCTCTGCCTGGTGGCGCCGCTCTTGCTTCCTGCTTCCGCCCCAGCCCAGCAACTTTCATCGAAGCCCATTCGCCTGTTGGTGGGCTATTCGCCTGGTGGCGGCATGGACAGTCTCGCTCGGCTCTATGCAGCCAAGTTGCCGGACCTGCTCCATGTGCCGGTAGTCGTGGAAAACCGGCCAGGCGCCTCCGAGGTCCTCGCCGCGACGCCGGTGATGAACGCTGCGCCGGACGGCCATACCCTGTGGATTGGATCGGGAGGGGCACTGACCCAGGGCCCAGGGGTTCGTACGGACCTTCCGTACGACCCTCTGAAAAGCTTTACGCCCATCGCGCTGATCGCCCAGGGAGAGGCCGTATTCCTGGTGCGCAAGGACGCGCCCATGAACTCGATGGGCGACCTGATCACCTACGCTAAGGCGAACCCTGGCAAGCTGACATATGGCTCCGCCGGCCTGGGTTCTGGGAGTCACCTGACGTCGGAATACATCCTGACGCTGACGGGCGCGTCCATACTGCATGTGCCCTACAAGGGAGAGGCGGAGTCGACGAGGGACACCATGGCAGGCAACGTCGATGTCACCATGGCCATGGTCGCGACGGCTGTTCCGCTGATCTCCGACGGCAAGCTCAAGCCGCTCGCTGTCACCGGAACTCAACGGGTGAAATCGCTGCCGAACTTGCCCACCGTGGCGGAATCCGGGGTGCCCGAGCTGCGGGAAGTGGGCTCGTACACCTTCTACGCGTTGATGGGCCCGCCCGGGATGTCGCCGGCCCTGGTCAAACAGCTCAATGAGGCGTTCAACAAGGTTGCTCAGATGCCCGACGTCGCTCAGCGACTGCAGGATGTCAGTTTGCGACCCGGCAATGGATCACCCGAGGCATTTGCCAAGCAGCTGGAGGAAGACCTGGCAAAGTGGAAGAAGCTTCGCGGCAAGGTCAAAGTCGGCTCTTCTTGACCATCTGCAACCCTGTCTGGTCAACGTATGGGATCAAAAGTTTTATGGCCAGATGAGAGTGTGCTCGACTCTCCTTGGCGGCTGTAGCCACGTCGAGCGACGACGGCTGCGCTCCCGAGATTTTCAAATCTCGCCCATCACCATGCTTAAGTCGATCGACCCTAACAGCGAGCTCGCAGCACACACGTCGAGTCGCATTTCAGTTCACGTTCAGTCGTGTTTCGATGCCGGGAAGAAGAGCATCGTCTATCAGATTGGCGTTTGCAAAAGGTAGTGAAATGAAAACATATCAGCATTGGATCAATGGGGCGCCTGTTGCGCCTGCGAGCGGGCAGTGGCTCGAAACTGAAGACCCCTACAGCGGAGAGGCTTGGGCCCGCATCGCGCGCGGCAACAAGCAAGATGCTGAACTTGCGGTGGCAGCGGCTAAGGAGGCGATGGAATCGGGTCCGTGGAGCAAGATGACCGCAACCGAGCGGGGCAGGGTCCTGCGAAGGATTGGTGATCTTTTGGCGGACCCCAACAATGCTCAACGGCTTGCCGAGGTGGAGAGTCGGGACAACGGCAAGATCTTGGCCGAGATGCAAGGGCAGTTGAAGTATCTGCCTGAACATTGGTACTACTTCGGCGGTCTGGCCGATAAGATCGAAGGTGCGGTCCTGCCGGTCGACAAGGCGGACATGCTCGCAATGACTTACCGCGAACCCGTGGGCGTGGTCGTTGCCTTGACGGCCTGGAACTCCCCGCTCATGTTCTTCGCGCTTAAATGTGCTCCAGCGCTGGCCGCGGGTTGCTCTGTCGTGCTCAAGCCCTCGGAGTTTGCCTCGGCCAGTTCGCTTGAGTTGGCAGCCTTGACGAAGGAGGCTGGATTGCCTGACGGTGTGATCAATGTTGTGACGGGATTGGGCCAGGAACTCGGAACGCATCTGGTTGAGCACCCCGACGTGGCCAAGATCACTTTCACCGGGTCGGACACGACAGGGGCGAAGGTCTATGCGGCGGCGGCGCGCACCATGAAGCGTGTCTCGATGGAACTGGGTGGAAAGTCGCCGAACATCGTGTTCGACGACGCGGACCTCGACAGTGCAATCGTTGGTGCGGTTTCGGGGATCTTCGCGGCGGCGGGACAGATGTGTACTGCAGGTTCAAGATTGCTGGTCCAGAACTCCATCCGGCCGGCATTCACCGAGCGGCTGGTGCAGATGGCTCGGACCTTGAAACTGGGTGACCCGATGCGACCGGATACCGACGTTGGTCCCATAGCAACCCGCCCCCAGTTTGAGAAGGTGCTTCACTACATCGACCTGGCCAAGACTGAAGGTGCACGCTGTCTTCTTGGAGGAAATCCGGCGCAGGGTGAGGGCCTCGGAGCCGGGCAGTTCGTCGAGCCGACAGTTTTCACCGACGTGGCGAGCGACATGCGCATCGCGCAGGAGGAGGTGTTCGGTCCAGTCCTCTCGATAATCGGCTTTGATACCGAAGAAGAGGCCGTGAGGATCGGCAACGACGTGATCTATGGGCTTGCCGCCGGCGTCTGGACCCGCGACGTAGGGCGCGCGATCCGAATGTCCCGAGCGCTGAAGGCCGGGATGGTATGGGTGAACACCTATCGAGCCTATAGCGTCCTGGTGCCCATTGGCGGAATGAAACAGTCGGGCCTCGGACGCGAGAGCGGCATGGAAGCAGTCAACGACTATCTCGAAACCAAGAGCGTCATGATTTCTACCTCGACAGCTGTTCCGGACAACCCATTCGTTCAGCGCTGATGCTGCGTGTGAAGTGAATATCGACACGAAATATCAGCGCTCAAACGATCCAGCGCGCGAGCACGAGCACGAGTTCGCGCGCCATCTTCAGACGTTGCTTGACCGCGCAGCCATCCACGACCTGCACATGCGCTATTTCAACGGCGCAGATTGCGGCGATCGCGATGTCGTTCGTGGATGCTTCTCAGAGGACGTATCTGCCCAATACGAAGGCCGCCCGCCCGTTCAAGGCGTGGAAGCACTGCTGGCACAAATTGCGTTGTTCGAAGCGCTCGCATCGGGCGCCTGCAAGATCTCCACTCATTTCACCGGAAACGTCCAATACAGGCGACTCGACGCAGAAGTGGCGCATACCGAGATCAATGCATTCGCTTTTCTTGTGAGCTCGGACGGGCGCATGGTTGCAATGCGAAGTTTGCGCTATCTCGACGAGCTTCATCGCATGGAAGGACAGTGGAAGATCGCCAAGCGACTGCATACGCTGGATTGGGCCAGCGAGGTTCCAGTTTCATTTGCTCGGGACTTCGTCGACAAAGTGAGCGACGTGCCCGCGCCGCGCTCGATCGATTGATCGTTGAATTGCGGGCGCGCCGCCGCATCCCAGATTTCCCGAGGCTTCAGGTGCCATCGGGTGCCTGCGGGGCCATAGTCACTTCATCACTCGAATGTTGTCCCGGTCACTGCTCGCAGAAAACCGCGCTCTCGCCTCTCGCAAGCGAATAGACGCGGATTTACACCAGCGCCAACACAAGGCGTTGAGCGCAAAGCAATGATCGAGACGATCACGACCTGGAACGGATCGCAGTATGTTGGGGCGGCCTGTGCACTCGCCCACCGTACGCCGGGCCCCGCCCTACACGGATGTGTCCGCTGCTTCACGAAAATGCGCGGAGAAACTTTGTGGCGTCGCGGGCCAGTTCCAAACGCTGAACCGATTTGTGTATGGCGCGGATCTGGTCCACCGAGTGTGGAACCACGGCGAAGGATGCGCAATCGCAGAACTTCGCGACGATGTCGTCCCAACGCATCGGCGCTTCGGAGCTGCCAGGGATGCCGGTGCCGATTCGCTCAAGCCGGCGGCCGTCGCGCATGACGATCTCGACGCGCCCCGGTGGAAGCTCGAGCTTCCAGTCCAGAGTCGAGTCGTCGATCGGAATGACCTTCTGCGCAGCAGCCAGCACCTTCGGGTCCCTCAAGGCCTCGTCGGTGAAGTCGCTGAGGCTCATGCGCCGGCGGACGGCGGCAACGGCGACTAGAAATGGAAGGCTGAACTTGGCGTCGACGAGGGTGGAGGGAGCGCGGCGCTCCTCCAAGGGGTTGCACATGAGTCGATGGTAGTCGCCCACGTACACCTTGATTTCGTCGATGTCGGAGATCGCGAGATCGTGGTCCTCGACTAGGCCCATGGTGGCATGGATATGGCTGTGCGCGGTGCCGACCGCGGGCCAGCGCTTGTACAGAGTCAGGCCGCCGGTGTAGTGCGTTCCGAGCCCATCCACGATCTTTTCCCGGTCGTAGCGGTTGCCGAAGTACATGTCGAAGATCCCGTACTTGCCTTCGAACACCGTCGGCACACCCGTGATTCCTTTCTGCGCGAGGAGGGCCGCCGTCACCGCTCCCCTTGCCGGGAATCCGGCATACATGGCGCGTAGGTCGCTTCCGACCGCATTGATCACTGCGGTGGTGCCGCATGACTGCATGCTCGCGATGCCCATCGCGTTCGCGACCTGTTCCCGTGACAGTCCCAGAAGGTGGGCCGATGCGGCGGTGGCGCAGTACACCCCCATCACTGTCGAGAAATTCCAGTCCTTGCGCCAGTCGACGTGGCATCGAAAGCGGTTGAACAAGTCCTGGCCTGCCGCCACCGCGGCGATCATGTCCTTGCCGGACACCGGGCCCTTCTCCGCGGCAACCTTCTCTGCCACCGCGAAGACGGCGGGAATCAGCGAACTGGCCGAGTGCTGCCCCCAGGGCGTCTGGTCGTCATAGTCGAGGCAATGGGCCATCGCACCATTGACGAAAGCCGCCATGACCGCTGGGACGCGCCCACCGAAGCCCAATACCGAGCTTTCGGGCCGGCCGCCGCCCTCCATGGCGAAGTCGACCACGCCACGGACGGCAGGCTCCATGCCGCCGGCAGCCAGGATGACGCCCAGGGTATCCAGGATGCTCTTCTTGGCGCCCTCAATTGCCGTCGATGAGAGCTTTTCGTAGCGCGTGCCTACGATGAAGTCCGCGATGTCGTAGCACAAGTCAGTGGAAGTGGCCATGCTGTTCCGAAGGGTGATAGAGATGGTCAGAAGCGGGGGCTCAGACTTGAGAGGTGCTCTGGAGAACGGTCTTCGACAACAGATAGGCGTCCAGGCGAGTGAGTCGGCCTTCTCGTCCGATGCCGCTGTCCTTGACGCCCCCGAAGGGTTTGTCGACATCCGCCGTGAGCGCCGGCCGCGGCAAACCGAAATGAGGGAGCCTTCGAGGCCGCCGGCGGAGGTCGTCAGACCGTGCTGGCTTCGTCGACGCCGACGGGATCGGCCGCAAGTTGAGAACGAGGGTGCGCGTCATGCTCGGCATCATGATGGGCAAGTACCATGTCTGCGCACTTTTCTCCGATCATCATGCAGGGAACACTGGTGTTTCCCGAAATGATGATGGGCATGATCGAGGCATCGGCCACACGGAGGCATTCGATGCCATGGACCCGCAGCTGCGGATCCACGACAGCCGACACATCGGTGCCCATCTTGCAGGTGCCGACCGGATGAAACGTCGTGGACCCGTTGTTTCTGATGTAGTCGATGATCTGCTCGTCGGTGCGAACCTGAGGGCCAGGCTCAATCTCTTCGGAGATCAATGGGGCGATGGGCGATGCGGCCGCTATTTCTCGCGCTTTGCGAACAGCTGCAACGGCGATGGTGCGGTCCTTCTGCGTCGCAAGGAAGTTGTAGTTGATGGCCGGATCAGCGAACGGGTCCTTCGACTGGATATGGACGCTTCCACAGCTTTCAGGCCGCTGCACCTGCGCGTAGACGAAGAAGCCATGCCGGTTCGACATTCGCCGCTTCTGGTTGACGATCTCCAAGAGGAACGGGTTGATCAGCAGGCCGATGTCCGCTTGCTCAACTTCTTCGCTTGAACGCGTGAATACCCGCAAGGTGGCGACCCCCTGAGAGATGAACCCCTTGCGCAACAGGCCATAGCGAACAATTTCGGCAAGGAGCCTCAACCCCCGCCCGCGCCCGGCCAACGAAATGCCGCGCTCCTTGAAGGCCCATTTCATGGTGGGGCCAAAATGATCGCGCAGGTTCTCGCCGACGCCGGTCAAGGCGTGGAGCACGGGAATTCCGAACTTCGCGAGCACTGCCGGATTGCCGATACCGGAGAGTTCGAGCAGTTTTGGAGAACCGATCGCACCGGCGCAGAGGATTACCTCCCTGGAAGCCCGCGCTTCCTGCATCTGTCCGGCCCGGCGATAGCGAACACCGACACAGCACTTGCCCTCCATGATCAGGGTGGTCGCCTCGGCGCCCGCCGAGATGACAAGGTTGGGCCGATTTCTTGCCGGCGCCAGGTACTGCGTGGCCGTGCTTTGGCGAAGGCCACGGTAGATGGTCTGCTGTGCCATGGCAACGCCATATTGGGTGTCGCCGCTGTAGTCTGGATTGAGCGGATAGCCGACCTGGCGGGCCGACGCGATGAACAGGTCGAAGAAGGGGGAGGTCTTCTCCGCAACGGTCACCTTGATCGGGCCGCTGCGGCCACGGTAGCGGTCCGAGCCGATCTGCGTGCTCTCCAATCTCTTGAAGATCGGCAGGACGTCTTGATAAGACCAGCCGTGACACCCGAGCTGCATCCAGCGGTCGTAGTCCAGGCGTTGTCCCCTGTTGAAGATCATCCCGTTGATAGCGCTGGAGCCGCCGAGCAGCTTGCCGCCAGGCACGTAGATGGACCGGTTGGCCGTGCTCTCGTTCGGCGTGGACTGTCTGCACCAATTGACCTTGGGATTGACGATGGTAAAGGCGGTTCCGCCAGGAGGGCGACTCCAGATGTAGCGCTCGCTGGCGCTGCCGGCTTCCAGGCACAACACCTTGTACTTGCCGCTTTCCGATAGCCGGGCCGCGAGCACGCCGCCCGCTGAGCCTGAGCCGATGACGATGAAGTCGTATTGAGACATTGGCGCAATCCACAGTTTCTGGCGGAGGTGCTCAGGAGAGCCCATGATTCGCCAGGAATGATCTGATAAAAAAGTGTCGCCATGCAGGATATGGAGACGAAAATGGAGGTTCTCAGACCGCGCATCAGGACGCAATTAGGGTAATCGAGGGATGGTAAACAAATCCCATTAGGCGGGAGAATGTGTGCCTAAGTGGTTTTTCCTGAGGTCTGTTTGTATGCGCGCTCTCTTGAAGGTTGTCCGTGCAGTTGTGCTGAGTGCTGCGGCGTCGCTCGGCGGCGTTGGCGCTGGGGCGGCGGATTCTGGTGGCTGCCCCGCCTCCTACATGCGGATGGTGATCCCGCAGCCGGCCGGAGGTGTGGGTGACCTGGTTGGCCGGGTACTTGGCGACAAGGTGGCCGAGATCCTGGGTCAGCCTATGGTGATCGACAACCGTCCGGGCGCAACCACCTCGATCGGCACCGCCGTGGTGGCTGCATCAAAGCCCGATGGCTGCACCCTGTTGAACTTGACGACTTCGGGCGTGGTGGCGTCGGTCATGGGGGGCAAGCTGCCCTACAACCTGGAAAAGGACTTCAAGCCAGTGGTTTCGGTGGGCTCGTTTCCCATGGCCCTGTCGGTGCCCATGGAGTCGAGCATCCACACGTTCAAAGACCTGGTGACGGCGGCGAAAACGCCTGCCGGCCTGAACTACGGCTCCGGAGGGCCTGGCACGGTGGCCCACCTCTCTTCGCTGCGCCTGCTCAAAGCGTTAGACGGGAAGGGCATTCATGTTCCCTATAAGGGGAATGCTTATGCGCTCCAGGGTCTGCTGGGTGGCGAAGTGCAGTTCATGTTTCCCACAACCGCTGAAGCACTGCCGCTTGCGCAAGGCGGCAAGCTCAAAGTGCTCGCTTTAGCGTCCGAAAAGCGAATGGACGCCTTCCCGAACGTGCCGACGCTGAAGGAACTGGGCTTCGGCGACTTCACCCCCAAGGTCTGGTATGCGTTCCTGGTTCCGGCAGCAACACCGGACCCAACCGTGTCCCGCCTGTACGACGCCTTTGCAAAGGCTCTGGCGGATTCAACGGTCCAGGATCGCCTCACCAAGCTTGGATTCACGCCGGAACTGGGAGACCCGGCAAGAACGCGGGAGTTCATCGCAGCAGAGGCTTCGCGCTGGAAAAAGGTCGTTCAGGAAAATCGGGTCACCAACCAGGACTGAGCGCGCCCACGCCCGCCCACGTCAAAGCCAGCTTCATTTCACTCAATCCACACATTAGAGACACCATGCCGAGATACATCCTTGCCGTGCTCGCGGCGCTGTTCTTCACCAACGCTTCGCACGCGGCCGACGATTGGCCGACCAAGCAGATCACCCTCGTGGTCGGCTTTGCAGCGGGCGGCAACACCGACCTGGCTGCGCGAATCCTGGCGAACTCCATGAAGCAGTCGGTGTCGGTGCCCGTGGTGGTCGAGAACAAAGCTGGCGCGGGCGGGACTGTGGGCGCAGCCTTTGTGAGCAAAGCGGCTGCTGATGGCTCGATCTTTCTCGTTGCTTCGCAGTCCGAAACCACCATGCTCAAGGCGAACCGGGCAAATCCGCGCTACGACATCG
>NZ_JBFUIU010000282.1:0-10815 GCF_056401695.1 Variovorax sp. P4_D9 | reverse complement strand
GAGCAGCTGAGCCTGAAGCCGGTGGCGGCCTATTTCGTCGCCGCCGGCTTGATCTTCGCGGCCACCCTGGTGTGGCGCGGCTTCCACCGCACCGGCGTCGTGCTGGCGCTGGCCAACACCTACAGCAACACCGTGATGATCGGCATCGCGCTCGTCGGCCTGGCCTATGGGCCCGAGGGCATGGTGGTGCTGCTGACGCTGATCTCCCTGCATTCGCTGGTGCTGCTGACCAGCGCCACCGTGTTCCTCGAGGTCGCGCTGGCGCACGAGGACGCGCAGCGCCTGGCATCCGGCGGCGAAGGGCGGCCGCCGATGGCGCGCACCGTCGGGCGCGCCTTGCGCCACGCGATCATCCATCCGGTGCAGGCGCCGATCCTGCTGGGCCTGTTGTTCGCGCAGACCGGGCTCGCGATCCCGGCGGTCCTCGAGCGGCCGATCGCCCTGCTGGGGCAGGCCTTCAGCCCGGTGGCGTTGATGCTGGTCGGCATCACGCTGGCGCTGACGCCGGTCGGCCGGCACTGGCGGCAGGCGCTGGTCCATGCCTCGATCAAGAACCTCGTGCATCCGGCGCTGGTCGCCGCGTTCGGAATGGCCTTCGGCCTGAGCGGGTTGCCGCTGACCGTGATGGTGGTGGCGGCGTCGCTGCCGATTGGCGCCAACGTGTTCCTGTTCGCGCAGCGCTATCGGACCTCGGAAGGCTTGATCACCGCCAGCGTGGTGGTCTCGACGGTGATGGCGCTGGCCTCGGTCTCGGTGGTGATGGCGCTCGCGGGCCGCCTGTGAGGCCTCGTCAGGGTGCCAGCCGCTCGCGCACCCAGGCGCCGCCCTCGGCGCGATAGCGCAGCCGATCGTGCAGCCGGCTCTTGCGCCCCTGCCAGAATTCCCAGCGGTCGGGCAGCAGCCGGAAGCCGCCCCAATGCGGCGGCCGCGGCGGCGAGAGCAGGTGCTTCGCGGCGTGTACCGCGGCGTTCTTGACCAGCACCTCACGTCCGCTGATGACCTCGCTCTGCGGACTGGCCCAGGCGCCGATGCGGGAGTCGAGCGGGCGGCTCGCGAAGTAGGCGTCGCTCTCGGCGGCATCGACCTTCTCGACCCGGCCCTCGATGCGCACCACGCGTTCGAGCTCGACCCAGTGGAATTGCAGCGCCGCGTAGGGATTGCCGGCCAGCTCCTGGCCCTTGCGGCTCTGGTAGTTGGTGTACCAGACGATGCCGCGGGCGTCGTAGCCCTTGATCAGCACGATGCGCGTCGACGGGCGCAGGTCGCCGCCGACGGTGGCCAGGGTCATGGCGTTGGGTTCTGGCACCTGGGCATCGATCGCCTCGGCGAGCCAGCGTTCGAACTGGTCGAGCGGGTCGGCGGCGCTGTGGGTTTCGTCGAGCTCGGCGCGCTCGTAGCTCTTGCGCAGCGCGGCCAGCGATTCATTGGATGAACTCATGCCGCGATTGTTGCCCAAGCGCAGCGGACATACTGCGGCCATGAACGCCGCCACGCCCGAATTCCGCCCGCCGACCGTCATTGTTCTCGCTTCGGGACGCGGCGAGCGCTTCCGCGCCGCCGGCGGCGAAGGCCACAAGCTGAGGGCGCCGCTGGCCGGCGCCACCGTGCTCGAGCACACGCTGGCCGCGGTGCGCGCGAGCGGCCTGCCCTGGCACCTGGAGGACGTCGGGCACCCGGGCATGGGTGACTCGATCGCCGCCGCCGTGCGGGCCACGGCCGGCGCCGCGGGCTGGCTGATCCTGCCGGCCGACCTGCCGCTGGTGCAGCCCGCGACCCTGAACGCCGTGGCGCGTGCGCTGGGTCCGGTGCTGGCGGCGCAGCCGCACTACTGCGGCCAGCGCGGCCATCCGGTGGGCTTCGGACCGCAGTGCTTCGAGCCGTTGTCGCAGCTGTCGGGCAACCAGGGCGCCGCCCCCGTGCTGCGTGCGCTCAGGGAGGCCGGGCAGGTGGCCGACATCGAGGTCGACGACATCGGTGTGGTGACCGACATCGACACCCCAGAAGAACTCGCGCGCGCCGAGGCCTTGATGAAGGCCCGGCTGGGCTAGTTCCGCGCGATTATCCCGCAGGCGATTCGGGGGCCCGAGTTGCCGGCGGGCTGGGTCGTGAAGTCGTCGCGGTCGCGGTGCACCACCAGCGCCCGGCCGATCACGTTGTTGGCGGAGCCCTCGGTCAACGAGATGTTGTGCACTTCGACGCTGAAGCGCGCCACGCCGGCGGCATCGGCCACCAGGCTCGGCAGCTCGCCCGCATGGCTGCCCGGGGCGGCGAACTTGCCATGGGTGCCGCCGGTCGGGTTGAAGTGCCCGCCCGAGGCGTTGCCGTTGTCGCCGCAGTCGCCCTTTTCATGGATATGGAAACCGTGCTCGGTGCCCGGCGCGAATCCGCGCACCTCGCCCTTGACCCGCACGCCGTGCTCGATCGCCGTGAAGCTCACTTTGCCAACGGTCGGATTCGGCGAGATCGCGCCGGTCGGCGCCAGCTCGGCGGTGGCTCCGGCCTTGGGGCCGAGGGTGCCGCAGGCGGCGAGCAAGGCGGCCACCGAAACGGCGAGGGCGGGGGTGATAAGGCGAGGGCGCATGTTGCGGTTACTCCTTGGTGTCTTTGGTTGAGGCTGACCCGGAAGGGTATAGCTGAGCGAGCCGCTCGACGCTGTCGGTCGGGGCCGACAGGCGGGAATCGGCCAGCTTGACCAGCCGCGCCAGCGCGGCGTCGTGGATCGCGTGCCGCCGCAGCTCCAGCAGGGTCTGCTGGGCATAGTCGAGCGAACTGCCGTAGCGGCCGACCGCGTTGGCGAAGATGTGGGCATAGCGTTCGTCGCTCAGTTCACCGGTGAAGTTCGGGCTGCGCCGCGACAGCGTGAAGGCCAGCGCCTGAACGGTCGAATGCGGCGTCGCGCATTCGAGCCAGCGCGGGTCGTAGACGCCGGTGGGCATCTCGCGCAGCCAGAGCCGGCCGAGCGTCTCCAGCCCCTGGGCGGCCGGCACCCTGAAGACCATGCCGCGGCAACTGCCGCCCGACAGCAGGCCGAACACCAGCCCCGGATTGTCGACCGTGCCGCGGTTGACCCGGCTCCACATCTTCAGCGCGCGGTGCCAGCCGTGGACCCGGGCCGGATGCCGTTCGATGAACCCGAAGTCGGGCCGCCAGATCAGCGAGCCGTAGCCGAACAGCCAGAGATCCTCGTGGCCGCCCCATTCGGCGATCACGCGTTCCAGCATCGGCTGGGGATCGCGCAGGGGCTTCGGCAGGGGGTCCAGGCCAGGCGGCCCGGGGTCGCCGCCCGGGGCTCGGACGGCGGCACCTACAATTTGGCGGTCATGGTTCACCGCACCATTATTTACCGACCCCTCAACTACGGAGACCCGCCCATGTCCGCCACCAGTGACGACGAGAGTCAGCAGAACTTCATCCTCGCCTTCGTGCTCGGCCTGATCGCGCTGGTGATCCTGTTCGTGATCGCGATGGTGCTCTACACCCGCAGCCACACGCAGGGCCCGGCGCCCGTGGCCGCGGCCACGCGGACCACGCTGGCGGTGGTCACCGAGACCGTGACGGTGGTGATTCCCGACGGCGCCAGCATCCGGGTCGTCGGCGGAGTCGTGAACTTCTATTTCGCAACTGCCAGCGCCGATCTGGCGCCGGGCGCCGCCGAGGCCCTGGCGGCGGTGATCAAGGGCGTCGAGAGCGGCCGCAAGGCGGTCATCTCGGGCTTCCACGACACCACCGGCGACCCGGCGATCAACGAGGCGCTGGCCAAGAAGCGCGCCGAGATGGTGCGCGACGTGCTGACCGGCCTGGGCGTGCCGGCCGACAAGGTCGAGCTGCAGAAACCGGCCGTCACCACCGGCACCGGCAACAACGCCGAGGCCCGCCGCGTCGAAGTCAAGCTGGTGGACTGAAGCCGCAGCGTGCCCCTCAGAAAAAGCCCGGTCCGTCCGGGCTTTTTCATGTGGGCTTGTTACCATGCAACTCCGAGCCGCCCCATGCTGGCTCACCGGCAGAGCGACAAAGCCCCATGACCACTCATCCCACCGTCCGCGCTGTCACCGAGCGCATCCGCGCGCGCAGCCTGAAGCTGCGCAGCGCCTACCTGCATGACCTGGCCGAGATCCGCGGCCGCGACCGCGGCTCCGACCGCATGGGCTGCGCCAACGTGGCGCACGCGGTGGCCGGCATCCCGGCCAACGACAAGTTCCGGGTGGTGAGCGAACGCGCACCCAACATCGGCATCGTCACCGCCTACAACGACATGCTGTCGGCCCACGCCCCGTACCAGGGCTACCCCGACATCGTCAAGCACGAGGCCCGCCGGCTCGGCGCCACCGCCCAGGTGGCCGGCGGCGTGCCTGCGATGTGCGACGGCGTCACCCAGGGCACGCCCGGCATGGAGCTGAGCCTGTTCAGCCGCGACGTGATCGCGATGGGCACCGCGGTGGCGCTCACGCACGACATGTTCGATGCCGCACTGCTGCTCGGAGTCTGCGACAAGATCGTGCCCGGCCTGCTGATCGGCGCGCTGCACTTCGGCCACTTGCCGACCGTCTTCGTGCCCGCCGGCCCGATGCCTTCGGGCCTCTCGAACACCGCCAAGTCCAAGGTCCGCGAGCAGGCGGCGCAGGGCCTGGTCGGCCGCCAGGGCCTGCTCGACGCCGAGATGCAGGCCTACCACGCGCAGGGCACCTGCACCTTCTACGGCACGGCCAACAGCAACCAGATGCTGCTCGAAGCGATGGGTCTGCACGTGCCGGGCTCGGCCTTCATCCAGCCCGGCGACACCATGCGCGAGGCGCTCACGCGCGAGGCGGTCCGTACCGTGCTGGGCCGGGCCTCCGATTCGGCTTTCGCGGTGCCGCCGATCGGAGAACTGGTCGACGAGCGCGTGATCGTCAACGCCATGGCGGCGCTGCTGGCCACCGGCGGCTCGACCAATCACCTGATCCACTGGGTGGCGGTCGCGCGGGCCGCCGGCATCCTGATCGACTGGAACGATTTCGCCGAGTTGTCGGAGGTGGTGCCGCTGCTGACGCGGGTCTATCCCAACGGCGTCGCCGACGTCAACGGCTTCCAGGCCGCGGGCGGCCCGGGCTTCGTGATCGGCGAACTGCTCGACGCCGGCCTGATGCATGCCGACGTGCTCAGCGTGCGGGCCGGGGGCATCCGCGAATTCGCCGGCATCCCGGTGCTGGCGGGTGCGCCCGCGGACGAACGGCCGCTCAAGTGGGAGTCCGCGGCGCCTTCGAAGGACGACACGATCGCGCGGCCGGTCTCGGCGCCCTTCAGCGCCACCGGCGGACTCAAGCTGCTGCAGGGCAACCTGGGCCGCAGCGTTATCAAGATCTCGTCGGTGCCGGCCGACCGCCACGTGATCGAGGCGCCGGCGCGGGTCTTCGATTCGCAGGCCGCGCTGCAGCAGGCCTTCACGGCTGGGGAACTGGAGCGCGACGTGGTCTGCGTGGTGCGCTGGCAGGGCCCGCAGGCCAACGGCATGCCCGAGCTCCACAAGCTCACGCCGCCGCTGTCGGTGCTGCAGGGCAAAGGCTTCCGGGTGGCGCTGGTGACGGACGGCCGCATGAGCGGCGCTTCGGGCAAGGTGCCGGCCRCGATCCACGTCTCGCCCGAAGCCGCCGCCGGTGGGCCGCTGGCCAAGGTGCGCGACGGCGACCTGATCCGCCTCGACGGCGTGGCCGGTACGCTCACGGTGCTGCTGCCCGAGGACGAATGGGCGGCGCGCGAGACCGCCACGATGCCCGACCAGGCGCGCGCCGCCAACGGTCGCGGCCTGGGCCGCGACCTGTTCGCCGGCATGCGGCGCAATGCATTGACTGCTGAAGAAGGAGCCTGCACATGGCTGTGAACGATTCGATTTCCGCGCTCGACGTGATGCGCGACGCCCCGGTGATTCCGGTCATCGTGCTGCACGACGTCAAGGACGCGGTGCCGCTGGCGCGCGCGCTGGTGGCCGGCGGCATCCGCATGCTCGAGGTGACGCTGCGCACCCGCGAGGCGCTCGAGTGCATCGAGCTGATCTCCAAGGAAGTGCCCGAGGCCGTGGCCGGCGCCGGCACCATCCGCAGCGCCGCCGACGCCCAGGCTTCGGCGCTGGCCGGTGCCCGCTTCGGCGTCAGTCCGGGCTACACCCGGGCGGTCGGCAAGGCCTGCCACGACCTCGGTCTGCCGCTGCTGCCCGGCGTCGCCACCGGCAGCGAGATCATGATGGCCCAGGAAGACGGCCTGACCGAACTCAAGTTCTTTCCGGCCGTGCAGGCCGGCGGCCTGGCGATGCTGAAGGCCTGGCAAGGGCCCTTCGGCGACGTCAAGTTCTGCCCCACCGGCGGCATCCATGCCGGCAATGCGCACGAGTTCCTCGCGCTCTCCAACGTGGCCTGCGTCGGCGGCTCGTGGATCGTGCCGACCGATGCCATAGCGGCCGGCGACTGGGGCCGCATCGAGGCGCTGGCGCGCGAGGCCAGCCAACTGGCGCGCTGAGGGCCCGGGCATGGGAGAGATCCTGGAAGGCAGCGAGCTGAAGGTCATCGCCTTCGACGTCTTCGGCACCGTGGTCGACTGGTATTCGGGCATCGCCGCCGAGGCCGAGCGGCTGCTGCCCGGTGTCGATGGCGGCGCTTTTGCACTGGCCTGGCGCGCCGGCTACCAGCCCGCGATGAAGGGCGTGATGGAGCGCCTGGCGGCAGGCGAGGGCGGCTTTACGCTGCTCGACGAACTGCATATGGGCATCCTCGGCGATGTGCTGCGCGATTTCGGCGCCACCGATCTCGACGCCGACAGGAAGCGCGAGCTCAACAAGGCCTGGCACCGGCTGCCGGCATGGCCCGATGCGGTCGAGGGGCTGGCCCGGCTCAAGCGCAAGTACACCATTTGCACGCTCTCCAACGGCAACATCGGCCTGCTCACCGAGATGGCCAAGCGCGCCGGCCTGCCCTGGGACTGCGTGCTTTCGGCCGAGGTGTTCAAGGCCTACAAGCCGGATCCGCGCACCTACCTCGGCGTCGCCGCGGTGTTCGACGTCACGCCGGGGCAGGTGATGCTGGCGGCGGCGCACCACGACGACCTGGCCGCAGCGCGTGCCTGCGGATTGCGCACCGGCTACATCGAGCGGTCGCGCGAGTTCGGACCGGCGCGGCCCAAGGACGTCTCGCCGCGGCCCGAGAACACGCTGCATGCGCGCGACATTGGGGCGCTGGCGGATCTGCTGGGCTGCTGATTCGCTGCGCCGCCTCAGCGCAGCCCGCCGCCCGCCCCGCCTTCCGCCCGCTGTATCAACTCGATCTTGTACCCATCCGGATCCGTCACGAAGGCGATCACCGTCGTGCCGCCCTTGACCGGCCCGGCCTCGCGCGTCACGTTGCCGCCGGCCGCCTTGATCTTCTCGCAGGCCGCATAGGCGTCGGGCACGCCGAGCGCGATGTGGCCGTAGGCGGTGCCCATCTCGTAGCTCTCGGTGCCCCAGTTGTAGGTCAGCTCGATCTCGGCCTGGGCCGGATTGCCCTCGTAGCCGACGAAGGCCAGGCTGTACTTGTATTCGGGGTTCTCCGAGGTGCGCAGCAGCTGCATGCCCAGCACCAGGGTGTAGAAATCGATCGAGCGCTGCAGGTCGCCGACGCGCAGCATGGTGTGGAGGAGTCGCATATCGTGGTCGTCAGGT
This sequence comes from Variovorax sp. P4_D9, assembly GCF_056401695.1. NCBI lineage: Bacteria > Pseudomonadati > Pseudomonadota > Betaproteobacteria > Burkholderiales > Comamonadaceae > Variovorax > Variovorax sp. P4_D9. Next base: position 3,149 of record NZ_JBFUIU010000282.1, on the reverse strand, counting down.
TGATGTGGCGAGATTGTCGCGCCACTGCCGTCCTCTAGGTGTGCAAAGGGGCGCCCCGGAGGGTCAGCCGGGCCTCGCGCATCACGCCGATGCGGTCGGCCATGACCTGCGCTTCAGCCTCGTTGTGCGTCACCAGCACGGCGGTCTGGCCGGCCGCCTTGAGGATCTCGCGCACCTCGACCGTCAGGCGCTCGCGGGTGCTGCCGTCGAGGTTCGAGAACGGCTCGTCGAGCAGCAGCAGCGCGGGTTCGGGCGCCAGCGCGCGGGCCAGGGCGATGCGCTGCTGCTGGCCGCCCGAGAGCTGGTGCGGATGGCGCTCGCCGGCATCCGGCAGGCCGACCAGCGCGAGCATCGCGGCCACCCGCTCCCGTTGCGCGTCACGCGGCCAATGGCGCAGCCCGAAGGCGACGTTGCGGGCCGCGTTCAGGTGCGGGAACAGCGCGTACTCCTGGAACATCATGCCGACGCGGCGCCGCTCGGGTGGCAAGTGGACGTCGGGCGAGGACAGCAGCACGTCGCCGAGCCGGATGCGGCCCGCGCGTACCGGCTCGAAGCCGGCGATCGCGCGCAGCACCGTGGTCTTGCCGCAGCCCGACGGGCCGAGCAGGCAGCCGATGTCGCCGGCGTCCAGCGCCAGCGAGAAGTCATCGACCACCGTGTGCAGACCGCGTTGGCCTTCGTAGCCCAGGCGCAGCTTTTCGATCGAAAGCGATGCACTCATGTTGCGGCCTCCGAAAGCCCGTTGCGTGCCAGCAGCACGACCGGCAACAGTCCCGCAAGCACGATCGCCAGCGCAGCGATGGCGCCTTCCTCGTAGGTGCCGCGCGCGGCCTCGGCGTAGAGCCAGGTGGCGAGCGTGTCGAAGTTTGCCGGCCGCAGCAGCAGCGTGGCCGGCAGTTCCTTCATGGCGTCGACGAACACCAGCAGCGCGCTGGCGGCGATGGCCGGCCGCAGCAGCGGCAGGTGGACGCGGCGCAGCGTGCCGCCGGGGCTTTCGCCGAGCAGGCGGGCAGCTTGCTCGAGCGCCGGCGGGATACGCGCCAGGCCGGCCTCGATGCCGCCGACGGGCATCGCGAGGAAGCGGATCGCACAGGCCACCACGAGCACCATGCCGGCGCCCATCAGCGGCAGGCCGGGGTGGCCGATCAGCGTCGCCAGCGCGGCATCGACAGCGAGCGCGGGCGTCAGCAGCCCGATCGCCAGCACCGTTCCCGGCACCGCGTAGCCCAGCGTGGCGACGCGGCCTGTCCAGCGCCCGCGGTTGCGTGTCGAGCCTTGCGACCGCACCGCCCAGGCCACGACCAGGCCGGCCGCGACCGCGACGGCGGTCACGCCGGCGGCCACGCCGAGGGTGTTGACCAGGCTCGAGACCAATCCGGTGGAAATGCCGCCGCCGAGTCGCAGCCGCTTCGTCGTTTCCCACGCCAGGTACAGCGCCGGCGCGGCAAAGCCGATCAGCACCGGCAGCGCGGCCGCGCCGGTGGCCAGCCAGGCGGCCATGCCATGCAGCCGGCGCGGCTGGATGGCGCGCATGCGCTGCGCAGAGCCGAAGCGCTGGTGCCGCCGGCCGTGGCGCTCCAGCAGCACCAGGGCGATGACCACGAACAGCATCGCGGACGCGATCTGCGCCGCGCCCGCAAGGTCCGAGCGGGTGATCCAGGTGGTATAGACCGCGACCGTGAGCGTCTGGATGCCGAGAAACTCGGAGGCGCCGATGTCGTTGAGCGTCTCGAGCAGCGCCAGGCTCAGTCCGACCGCCAACGCCGGCCGGGCCAGCGGCAGCGCGACGCGGAAGAAGGCGCCCGTGCGGCTCTCGCCGAGCGATCGGGCGGCCTCCAGCAGGTGGGCGGGCTGGGTCATGAACATGGCGCGTGCGGTCATGTAGACGTAAGGGTAGAGCACGAAGCCGAGCACGAAGATGGCGCCGGGCATGGAGCGCAGGTCGGGCAGGCGAAACTGGCGCGGGCTGTCGAAGCCCAGCAGCCAGCGCAGTGCGCCCTGGACCGGACCCAGCGGATGCAGCAGGTCGAGGTAGGCGAAGGCCACGATGTAGGTCGGCATCGCCAGCGGCAGCAGCAGGGCCCAGTGCAGCACGCCGCGGCCCGGGAAGTCGCAGCTGCTGACCAGCCAGGCGCAGCCGGTGCCGACCACCAGCACCAGCAGCCCGACGCCGGCCAGCAGCACGGCGGTGTCGAGCGCGGCCTGCGGCAGCACATGGCGGGCCAGGTGGGCCCAGTGGCCCATGCCCGAACCGAAGGCGAGCCACAACAGGCTCAGCACCGGCGCCAGCACGCCCAGTGCAATCGACACCGAAGCGGTCCGCCAGACCGGGCCGACGGACCGCAGGCGCATCACTGGTCGAACGCGACCTTGTCCACCAGCGCGCTGGCCTGCTTGCGGTACCTGGCGAGCTCGGCGATCGGCAGCGGATCGACCTGGAGCTCGCCGATGCTGCTGGCGATGATCGGGTCGAGCGCAACGCCCTTGCGAATCGGGAACTCGTAGTTGGCTTCGGCGTAGAGCACCTGCGCCGGTGCCGACACCAGGAACTCGAGCAGCTTGACCGCGTTGGCGCGCTGCGGTGCGTTCTTCGCCACCGCGGCGCCGCTGATGTTGACGTGCGTGCCGCCGCCCTGCGCGAATGTCGGCTTGAGCACCTTGATGGCATCGCCCCACTTGCGTGCGTCGGTGCCTTCCTTGGCGCCCTTCAACTGGCCGACATAGTAGGAATTGGCCAGGCCGATGTCGCAGATGCCGCCGAGGATGTCGCGCGCCACGTCGCGGTCGCCGCCGGTGGCCTTGCGCCCGAGGTTGGCCTTGACCCCGCGCAGCCACTGCTCGGCCTTGGCCTCGCCCTCGTGGGCGATCAGCGCCGACACCAGGGCCACGTTGTAGGGGTGCTGGCCCGAGCGGATGCAGACCTTGCCCTTGTATTTCGGATTGGCGAGGTCTTCGTAGCGGAACGAACTCAGCGGCAGCTTCTTGTCGGCATACAGCACGCGGGCCCGCATCGACAACGCGAACCACTGGCCGTCGGTGCCGCGCAGGTTGGAAGGGATCGCCGCGTCGAGCGCGGCCGACTTCACCGGCTGGGTGACGCCGCCGTCGACCAGGTCGACCAGGTTGCCGATGTCGACCGTCATCAGCAC
>NZ_JBFUIU010000281.1:0-10870 GCF_056401695.1 Variovorax sp. P4_D9 | reverse complement strand
GTGCAGGCGCTTGAGCGTTTCCTGCAGCGTCTCGTTGTCCGCATCCGCGAGCGACGCTTCCTTCCAGATGGTCACCGCGCGGTCGCGCTGGCCGGCGGCCCACAGCACTTCGCCCAGGTGGGCGCCGATCTCGGGGTCGGGCCGGCGCTTGTAGGCGTCTTCGAGGATGCGCATGGCCTCGGCCGTGTTGCCCAGCCGGTACTCGACCCAGCCCAGGCTGTCGGCGATGAACGGATCGTCGGGCGCCAATTGCACCGCCTTCTGGATCAGCGTGCGCGCCTCTTCGAGCCGCACCTTTCGATCGGCCAGCGAATAGCCGAGCGCGTTGTAGGCGTTCTGGTTGTCCGGCTTGATCTCGATCACGCGGCGCAGCAGGCGTTCCATCTCGTCGAGGCGGTTGAGCTTCTCGGCCACCATCGCCTGGTCGTAGATGAGGTCGGTGTCGGTCGGCGCCGCGGCGCTGGCCTGGGCCAGCATGTCGAAGGCCGCCTGGTACTGCTTGGCATCGCGCAACAGCTGCACTTCGGTCAGGAACTTCTGCTTCTTCTCGTCCGCGGTGCGCTCGGGCAGGCTGCGGACCAGCTCGCGCGCTTGCGACAGCTTGCCCTGGCGGGCCAGCAACGCGGCGCGGCGCGCCTGCGCGCCGACCAAGTCGTCGGTGCTGTCGATGCGGCCCAGCCAGTTTTCGGCGCCGGTGAAATCCTTGCGTCGCTCGGCCAGCTGCGCCATCAGCAGGTAGGCCTGCGTCAGGCCGCGCTCGCGGCCTTCGGGGTCGCGCAGGGTCGGCGCAAGCGAGATGAAGCGATTGAGCGATGCCTCGGCCGCCTTGTCCTGGCGCGCCTGAATCTGGAGACTGCCGAGCAGCAGCCAGGGTTCGGGCAGTTCGGGCCTGGCCGCCGTGAGCGTCGTGAGTTCGGCCTGGGCCTCGGCATAGCGCCGTCCCTCGACCAGCGCCCGGGCGTAGCCGACGCGCATTTCGGGCTGGGCCTTCGGTCCGACGAGATAGCGCTTGACGATCGGCTCGGCCAGCGGCTGGCTGGGGTCCATGATCTCGAGTGCCAGCAGCGCGGGTCCGTCGGCCGACGGGTCCAGCTGCTGGCCTTTGATGGCGGCGTCGAGTGCACCGGGGATGTCGCCGGCGGCCAACCGCAGGCGGCCCACCGTGGCCCAGGCGGCGCCCCCCGTGGCGGGGCTTGCGAGTTCGTCGGCCAGCGCCTGTTCGACCACCGATGCCGCGAGTTTCTTGTCGGTGGCCCTGGAATAGTTGCGGGCGATGACGGCCATCAGGAAGGGTCGCTCGACCTGTGGCGTGGCGGCCATCTCGGCGCGCAGCGGCTCGACCGTTTCGGCGATGCGGTTCAGGGCGATCRGGATCTGCAGCTCGAAGCGGCGTGCCTCGCGCGAATCGGGCAGCGTCTCCTTCCAGGCCCGGGCCGCCGCCAGGGCGGAATCGCCGGAACGCGATTGCAGCGCGATCTCGACCGCGCGCTGGAACAGCTTGCCGTCGCGCGCGCGGCGTGCGGCGTCGAGCACCAGTCCGTAGGCGGTGCCGGGATCGGAGCGCGCGTTGAGTTCACCCAGCAGCACCTCGTAGAACAGCTCGGCGGTCATTGCCGATGGCTGGGCCTGCGAGCTTGCCTTGGGGGGCTCCGGTGTCTCGGGCGATCCTGCGGGCTGCGCGGGGTCGACGACGGATGCGGGGGCGGAGGGCGTGGCGGGCGCGGGAGCTTCAGTCTGGCCTTGCGCCGCGAGCGCGATCAGGGCCAGGAAAGCGGCCGCCGCAAGGCGGGATCGGCGAAGCGTGAAGGTCATCGAAGCCATAATAATCCAAGCTTTTTGCGTCATGTCGCGTGGGGTTTCAACGCCGACGTTTTTTCATGTCAGCCAGCGCCCATGCCTGAACTCCCCGAAGTCGAAGTCACCCGCCGCGGATTCGCGGAACGTATCGCGGGCGCCCGTATCGACGCGGTGCGGGTCGGCAAGCCGCTGCGCTGGGCGTTGGCGGTAGAACCCGCCGAACTGGTGGGCCGCACTGTGCGCGCCGTCCGCCGGCGCGGCAAGTACCTACTGGTCGACCTCGATGCCGGCGTGCTGCTGATGCACCTGGGCATGTCGGGCAGCCTGCGCTTCGACGGCTCGCTGCCCGCCCCGGGGGCGCACGATCACTTCGACCTCGTCACCAGCCGTGGCACGCTGCGGCTCAACGACCCACGCCGCTTCGGCGCCGTGGTCTTTGTCGAGGACGAGTCTTCGCCGCTGGCGCGCAAGCTGCTCGGCGGGCTTGGCATGGAGCCGCTCGGCGATGCCTTCGACTTCGAGGCCTTCCATGCCGGCCTGCGCCGGCGCCGCGCACCGATCAAGCAGGTGCTGCTGGCGGGCGACGTGGTGGTGGGCGTGGGGAACATCTATGCCTCGGAGGCGCTTTTTCTCGCCGGCATCCGCCCGACCTTGTCGGCCGCGCGCATCAGCCGGCCGCGTGCACTGCSCCTGCATGCCGCGGTGCGAGATATCCTTGCGCGGGCGGTCGAGCGCGGTGGGAGTACCCTAAGGGACTTTTCGAATGTAGACGGGCAGAGCGGCTATTTCCAGCTGGAAGCAACGGTCTACGGCCGCAAGGGCGAGCCGTGTCGGGTCTGCGCGACACCGGTGCGCATGATTCGCCAGGGCCAGCGTGCCACGTATTTCTGTCCAGTGTGCCAAAAGCATTGAATCCCCAGAGTAATTGACGCTCTGATGACGCGCCGATGCTATATTTTGTAAGTCGCCCTTACAAATCCTGCTTTGACCGATTCCTTCAATCAGCAATTCGACAAGCATGGCGCTTGGCGGCGCAATTTCGCGCACCGCCTCAAGTGGCTGTCTCGCTGGCTGAATGAAAACGAATTACTGAACCAGAGCGTGGCCGAGCGGCTGCGCGACCTGGAGTCGCAACTGCGCACCAGCAAGGTCATGGTCGCTTTCGTGGCCGAGTTCTCGCGCGGCAAGTCCGAGCTGATCAACGCGATCTTCTTCGCCAGCTACGGGCGCCGGATCATGCCGGCGAGCGCGGGGCGCACCACGATGTGCCCGACCGAACTGGGCTACGACCCTGCGCTGCCGCCGAGCTTGCGGCTGCTGCCGATCGAAACCCGCCTCGAGGCGCATTCCCTGGCACATTGGCGCGACGAGCCCGAGCGCTGGACCGAGATCGCCATCGATGTCGAGAATGCCGAGGAACTGTCGCAGTCGATGAGCAAGGTCGCCGAGGTGCGCTGGGTGCCTCTCGAGGAGGCCCGCGCGCTCGGCTTCTGGAGCGACGATGACCCGGACGACAACCCGGTGCCCGATTCGGATGGTCGGGTCGAGATTCCGCTCTGGCGCCATGCGGTGCTGAACATGCCGCATCCACTGCTGGAGCAGGGCCTGGTGATCCTCGACACGCCCGGCCTCAACGCGATCGGCGCCGAACCCGAGCTCACGGTGAGCCTGATTCCGCAGGCCCATGCGGTGGTCTTCATCCTCGGTGCCGACACCGGCGTGACCCGTTCCGACCTCTCCATCTGGCGTGAGCACCTGGTCACCGAGGGCGACCTCAGCGAAACCCGGATCGTGGTGCTCAACAAGATCGACACGATGTGGGACATCCTGAGCACGCCGGCGCAGATCGATGCCCAGATCCAGCGCCAGCGCAAGGGGGCCGCCGAGCTGCTCGGCGTGCCGCTGTCGCAGGTCTTGCCGGTCTCGGCGCAGAAGGGGCTGCAGGCCAAGATCCGCCGCGACGTACCGCTGCTCCAGGCGAGCCGGCTGCCGGCGCTCGAGGCGGTGCTTGGCGAGGGCCTGCTCGGCAAGCGCGAGACCATGCTCAGGCTGGCCGTCGATGCCGGCATCGTCGCGCTCAGGACCGAAGCCGCGCGCATTCTCAACGTGCGCCAGCGCGACCTGTCCGAGCAGGCGCTCGAACTGCAGGGCCTGCGCGGCAAGAACGGATCCGTGATCCGCCACATGCGCACGCGCATCGAACAGGAACAAACCGAGTTCGAGGGCAGCAACGCCCGCATCCTGGCACTGCGCTCGGTGCAGGGCAAGCTGCTGCGCGAGGTCTATGCGGTGCTCGGCAGCACCGCGCTCAAGGCCGACATGGGCCGCCTCTCGGCGGCGCTCAAGCGGCGTGGCATCAAGTTCAGTGTGCGCAAGGTCTACGGCGAAACCTTCGAATCGCTGCGCAACAACCTGCGCGAGGTGCAGGCGACCAGCGCCGAGATCCAGTCGATGCTGCACGCCACCTTTCGCCAGCTCAATGCCGAACACGGCTTCACGCTGCAGGCGCCGCCCGAGCCCGACCTGTCGGGCTTCGAGCAGCAGCTCGACCAGATCGAACGCAGCCATGTGCACTACCTGGGCGTGGGCAACATGCTCAAGCTGGCGCAGCCCGATTTCTGCGACAAGCTGGTGCGCGCATTGGCCAGCCGGCTGCGGGTGGTCAACGAGGCGGCCATGACCGAGGTCGAGCGCTGGAGCAAGGGCGCAGGCGCCCAGCTCGATGCACAGCTCAAGGAGCGGCGCCGCAATTTCACCAAGCGCATCGAGGCGGTCGAGCGGATCCAGGGCGCGGCCGGCAGCCTCGACGAGCGCCTGGCCGAGCTGGCCGCCCAGGAAGGCCATCTCGGTGAACTGCACCGGCGGCTGGCCGAACTCACCTCCTTGCTGGCCAGCAACGAAGCGCCGAACGTTTCAGTGGCACGGACCGAACTTGTCGCCTGAAAGTCCGCAGGGGCGCGCACCGGGTTTCGCCGAGCGCATCGTGGCCTGGCAGCGCAGCCACGGCCGCAGCGAGCTGCCGTGGCAGAACACCCGGGACCCGTATCGCGTCTGGCTCTCCGAGGTGATGCTGCAGCAGACGCAGGTCAGCACCGTGCTCGGCTACTTCGCGCGCTTCCTGGCGCGCTTCCCGTCGGTGGCCGACCTGGCGGCGGGCACCGAGGACGAGGTGTTCGGGCTCTGGAGCGGACTCGGCTACTACAGCCGGGCGCACAACATGCATCGCTGCGCGCAGGAGGTGGTGGCGCGCTTTGAAGGCGAATTCCCGCAAACGGCGTCTGAGCTTCAGACATTGCCCGGCATCGGCCGCTCGACCGCGGCGGCGATCGCGGCCTTCTGCTTCGGCGAGCGGGTCGCGATCCTGGACGGCAACGTCAAGCGGGTGCTGTCTCGGCTGCTGGCCTTCGACGGCGACCTGTCGTCGGCTGCCCAGGAGCGGCTGCTGTGGAACGAGGCGACCGAACTGCTGCCGCCCGCCGAGGACCGAGCGGCCATCGCCGGCTACACCCAGGGCTTGATGGATTTGGGTGCCACGGTGTGCCTGCCACGCAAGCCCAGCTGCATGATCTGTCCGGTGAGCGACCTGTGCGCGGGCCGCCGTCAGGGCACGCCCGAGAACTACCCGGTCAAGACCCGAAAGCTGCGGCGGACTTCGCAGTCGCTCTGGCTGCTGCTGGCGCGCGACCCCGAAGGGCGCGTGTGGCTGGAAAAGCGGCCATCGCGCGGCATCTGGGCCGGGCTCTACTGCCTGCCGATCTACGAGAGTCGCGAGGCACTGGCGGCAACGCTGACGGCCAAGGACCTTGGCAGCGTCCACGACGAAGCCGCCTTCCTGCATGTGCTCACGCACAAGGACCTGCACTTGCATCCGGTGGCGGTCGAACGCCGCAGCACGCAGCCGCTGGCCGACACGGGCGACTGGTTTGCCGCCGATCAGTGGACCGCGCTGGGCTTGCCGGCGCCGGTGCGAAAGCGGCTCGTGATCGGCTGCGCTTAGGACTCGCGCATAAATAAGGTGACTAAGTTTTCTTCTTTGCTGGGAGCACCGTGTAGTTCCAATCACCATGAAAGTTGTCCGGCTTGAGATTGAGTTGGGCCAACTCCGCGTCAGTGATCTTGATGCCGGTCGGGTACTTGCCTCGATCAAGTTCGGCTTGAATCCTCAGGCCCTCCCGCGTTGTTGTGTTGGCGATCAGATTGATGATGACTTCGTGACTCACCAAAGGCCGGCCTCGCCAGTTCTGGGTGATGTGAGAGAACATGCGATGCTCGATCTTGTTCCATTTGCTTGTCCCCGGTGGGAAGTGACACACATGGATGGGCAACCCGAGGCGCTGCGCCAGGCTTTGCAATGCGACCTTCCACAGACGGCATCGACTGCCATTGCTGCCTCCGCCGTCGGCTGTGATCATCAGCGCACCGGCATGGGCGTAGCGTTTGCTGCCCATCTTCTGCCACCACCGGCCGATCGCCTGGACCGCGAACTGCGCAGTGTCGTGATCAATGCCCACGCTCACCCAGCCTTCGTTGCGACTCATGTCGAACACGCCGTAGGGGATGACCTTGCCGAGTTCGGGATCCGGGAAGTCGTGCACGTCCACCCGTTCGGGTTCACCTTTGCGCTGCCACTCTCGCCCGTTGTTCTTGTACGGGCCCACGAGCTCCTTCTTCTTCGTGTCTACCGATATCACCGGTTGCCCCCGCTGCTGGAATCGCTTGACCTTGACGTTGATATGCTCGAACTGCGCGTTGCGGTCGGGGTGCGYGGTTCCCTCCAAGGTCTTGCGGTTGCCCTGCAAGCTGTAGCCGGCCACGTTCAGCAGCTGCGCCACAGCTCTTGCACTGATCGGGTGTCCATGCAGCGACAGCTCTTGGGCGAGATTGCTCGTGCTCTTGCAGGTCCAGCGCAAGGGCGACTCGGGATCGCCCCGCGTCAAGGGATCCACCAGAAGATCCAACTCAACGCTCAATTGCGGGTCAGTCTCGGTCAAACGCTTGCGGCCACCGCCAGGCCTGCGCAATCGCGAACTGACTTCAGAATCGGCATCACCTTCGCGGGCGGCCAATTCGGCCAACCCTTTGCGTATCGTGTTCGGCGACATTCCGGTGGCGTCGCTCACCGCACTGACGCCACCCCAACCGTAGGCGCGCGCTTCAGTCGCCGCCCAATGCCGACGGGCCCGCTCRTCCAGCACTGCTGCCAGCGATCGGTACTTCGACTCGATCTGCTCTATCGCGAATGCAATCTGCATTGCGCTTTAGAACACATCCCACAAAGTTTATCAAGTTATTTTTGCGCGAGCCCTTAGGTTCGGCTTCCTCACGAACGGGCGCATCTGGCGCGTGTACGACACCGACAAAGTCACCGCGCGCAAGACCTACATCCAGTTCGATCTGGAAGTCATCTGCGCGTTGGACGACAGCGCCGAAAAGCGTGAGGCTCTGGCGCTGTTCGGCTTCTTCTTCGGGCGTGACACCTATGTCCCGCCCGCCGTTCCAGGGCGGACCACCGCTATCGAGCAGGCCATTGCCGATTCCGCCGACTTCACGCTGGAGGTGGAAGAGAATCTCAAGGCAGTGATCTATGGCTACGCGGGCGAAGACTCGTTGTTCGAGATCATGGGACGCGCCATCCAACGCGCCAACCCCAAAGCCAGCATGGCTAGCGTGTACGAGAACAGCGTGGTGTTGCTGTTCCGATTGCTGTTCGTCGTGTACTTTGAGGACAAGAACCACGAACTACTGGCGCGGCACCCGTTTTACAAGCGCTACAGTCTGGGCCAAATTTTCCAGAGCTTGCCGGCCAAAGGCGACGCGCGCAGCAGACGGCACGATGGCGTGTATGCACTCAAACAGCTATTCGAAATGCTCGACGAGGGCGCCGAAGACATCGACGTTCCGCTTTTCAATGGCGGTCTTTTCGATCCCCAACGTGCACCATTGTTGCTGCAGCCTAAAATTTTTGACAATGCCACGCTGCGCGAGGTGCTGGAAAAGCTGCTCTTCAAGACCAATCGCGGCACCACCCTGTTTGACACGCGGCGCGACTTCAAGAACATGAGCGTCACCCACCTCGGGCGCATCTACGAAGGGCTGCTGGAGTTCCGATTCGAGAAGGCGGTGGAGAGCGCCGTGTACCTGGAATACGAGAGCGCAGTTACGAAGGGGAAGACTGTCGAAGCCTATTTCGATGCCTACGACACCGCGCTCATCCGCAAGGAAAAAGGCTTCAGGTCCCTGCGCGAGATCAGCGTTAAAAAGGGCGACGTATACCTCAAGAGCGCCAGCAACACGCGCAAGACCTCGGCCAGCTACTACACGCCCGCCTCGCTCTCGCAGCCGCTGGTAAAAGCCGCCGTGGATCAGGCGCTGGCCATCGCAGGGGCACACGGCAAAGCCTTGATGGATCTCAAGGTGCTGGACAACGCCTGCGGCAGCGGGCATTTCCTGGTCGAGGCGCTCAGCTACCTGACCGACCTGGCTCTGGACCGGCTCCACGATGACGCCGACCTCCAGGGACTCGTGGCGCAGGAAAGCGCCAAGATTGCCGATCAGCTCAAGTTCCTCAACCTCGACTATGTGCCCGATGATGCGCAGATCTTGAAGCGCGCCTTGCTCAAGCGCTGCATATTCGGCGTGGACCTGAACCCTTTTGCAGTGGAGCTTGCGCGCCTTAGCCTGTGGATGGACAGTTTCATCTTCGGCACGCCGCTGTCGTTTATTGAACACCACGTTCAGCACGGCAATGCGCTCATGGGCGCGAGCGTGCAAGAGTTCGTTTCGTACAACGCGGTCGAAGTGGCCCAGAACGACCTGTTCGTGGACAACCTCAGCGCCCGGTTCGACGAGCTGCGCACCGTGATGCATGAGCTCGACGCCATGCGCGATACCACGGCCCAAGAGGTGGAGCAATCCAAAAAGCTGTGGAAGACGTCCATTGCGCCTAAGCTCAACCTGCTTTCGCGTGCGCTCAGCTTCATTTGCACGCGTCGCGCCCTGCTGGCCGAAGGCGAGAGAGCAGCTTGCGAGGCGCTGAGCAAGACGCCCAACCTTGTCAACGAGTTGTTCGACGAAGGCAAGACCAAAACCGCCGCATTGCGGCAGGTCGAGGCCTATGCCCAGAAGTACAACTTCTTCCACTATGAGGTCGCGTTCCCCGAGGCCTTTGCGGGCGAGCGCAAGGGCTTCGACCTCATTCTTGGCAACCCGCCCTGGGACAAAACCAAGTTTGCCGACACCGATTTCTTCCCGCAGTACCACAGCAACTACCGTAGCCTGAAGAACTCCGAAAAGGCCGCAGTTCAGACGCGCTTGCTGCAGAGTCCGCACATCGCCACCGCCTACCAGGGTGCGCTCGCTTTCCACGACGCAGCCAATGAATACTACAAGGACAAGGCGGTGTTTCCGCTCAACAAAGGCATGGGCGACGGCAACCTGTTCCGCCTGTTCGTGGAGCGCAACCTGGGATTGCTCAAGCCGGGAGGCAACCTCAGCTATGTGTTGCCCAGTGCCCTGATGTTTGAGGAAGGCTCTACGGGTTTGCGTAAACACATCTTTGCGCAGTGCGAACTACGCTTCTTTCACAGCTTTGAGAATCGGAAGCCCATATTCCCAGATGTGGACTCTCGCTACAAGTTTGCGATGATTCAGGTGGTTAACGCGCCGCCAAACCCCGATACGCCTCCCATCGACACTGCCTTTTACGTGCTTGATGCGGCGGATCTGCAGCGTCCGGAGACGCGCATTCCTTACCCGCTGGCGACGGTGAAAGCGCTGTCACCCGAGCAATGGGCCTTGCTGGAGTTGCGCAACCGCGCCGATCTGCCGATTTTGCAAAAGTGCTACAGCGCGTTCCCCGCGCTTTCGGCAGACTGGCTGGATTTCCGTCGCGAACTGCACATGACCGATGACAAGGATTTGTTCATCGAGCGGTTCATGCCAGGCCTGCTTCCGCTATACGAGGGCAAGATGATCTGGCAGTACAGCCATGTGTTCGAGCAGCCGCAATACTGGTTGGACCGGAAAGCCTTCGACCAGCGACTGCACAGCAAGGAACTGCATCGGATGGCGCAAGATCTGGCCTTGCCAAAGGCGGAGGTGGGAAAGCACTCGGCGGAGGTTCGCTACGACCGGGAATACGTGCGCTTGGGTTTTCGGAGCGTTGCGAGCGACACCAACGAACGAACGTTGATTTTTAGTTTGTTGCCCAAAAACGTAGGCTTGGGGCATTCCTTGTTTGCGAATGCGGCCAAGCGCTACGAAACTGACGCGGACGGCACCCTCGCTGCGAAGGCGGTATCGCCTTTGCGCTTGCTGCTGGCGCTGGCCTGGTTTAACAGTGTGCCGGTGGACTGGTTGGCCCGGCAGATGATTCAATTCAACGTCAGTCAGACCTACCTCTACCGCTTGCCCGTGCCGCAACCCAGCGACTCCGACATCCTGGCAAATGCCGACTACGCGGCGCTCGCCAAAAACGCGTTGCTACTGAGCCTGGCCGCTAGTTGGGATGATTTCGCCGAACTCGCGCCCCTGTTCAATGTGAAAAAGCAGGACGTGCCGGTGTCCGCCAAAGCCATGGACATGCTGCGTGCCGACAACGACCGCACGGTGGCGCGGCTGTACGGCATCACGACCGGCGATTTTGTGCACATGCTGAGCGGCTTCAAAGGCTTGGCAACCAAGCGGCCCGAGTACCTCGCCTTGCTTCATGGCTGAGATTAATTCTTGAACGCGGTCCTGGATTCTTCGCCGGTGTCGGCACCCATCGCCCGGGCCTTCGCGATCGAAGCCCACGGCGACCAGATGTACGGCCCTCACCCGTACTCACATCACCTCGATGCAGTGGCTGAGCTCGCGCGGCCCTATGGCGATGACGCCGAGGCTGCAGCGTACCTGCACGACGTGAAGGAAGACGTCGCGGGCATGACGCTCGAGGCGCTGCAGGCACGCTTCGGCGATGAGGTGACCGAGGCGGTCGACCTGCTGAGCGACCCACCAGGTGCGGACCGCAAGGAACGCAAGGCGAAGGCTTATGCCCGACTGGCGACGACAGCCAACCGTCTCGCCCTAATCG
>NZ_JBFUIU010000280.1:0-10892 GCF_056401695.1 Variovorax sp. P4_D9 | reverse complement strand
CCCGGCATGCCGGGATGCCTCGGGTGCCCTGGCGCCGGCATGGGCCATCGGCCTGACTTAAAATTCGCCCCCCTGGTTCGTGGGCGCGCAGCGCCCGACCGAGGCGACTCCCCGATGAATGCTCCGACCGCGTTGACGGCGTTGTTGTCGCAGGCCGCAGAGCCTGTGCGACTGCGTGAGATCCCCTACAACTACACCAGCTTTTCAGACCGCGAGATCGTGATCCGGCTGCTGGGCGAGCGCGGCTGGGACCTGCTCCAGCGCCTGCGCTCCGAACGCCGCACCGGCCGCTCGGCCCGCATGCTGTACGAGGTGCTGGGTGATATCTGGGTCGTTCAGCGCAACCCCTACCTGGTCGACGACCTGTTGGACAACCCGCGCCGCCGCGGCCAATTGGTAGAAGCGCTCAAGCACCGACTGGGCGAGATCGAGAAGCGGCGCACGCCCGACAGCGACGCCCAGCGCGACGCCTCCGTCGGCGAACTGACCGGGCTGGTGGCGCGCGCCGTGGCTTCCTTCGACGCCATGTTCCGCGAGGTCGCGGCCCTGCGGCGCAAGGCCACGCGCGAACTGCGCCGGCTCACCGCCAAGGACAACATCAAGTTCGACGGCCTGTCGCGCGTGTCTCACGTGACCGACGCCACCGACTGGCGGGTCGAGTATCCCTTCGTGGTGTTGGCGCCCGACACCGAGGCCGAGATGGCCGGCCTGGTCAAGGGCTGCATCGCGCTCGGCCTGACCATCGTGCCGCGCGGCGGCGGCACCGGCTACACCGGCGGCGCCATCCCGCTGACCTGGAACAGCGCGGTGATCAACACCGAGAAGCTCGAGGCCATGACCGAGGTCGAGCTGCGCGAACTGCCCGGCCTGACGGCGCCGGTGCCGACCATCTGGACCGAGGCCGGGGTGGTGACACAGCGCGTGGCCGATGCGGCCGAGCGCGCCGGCTTCGTGTTCGCGGTCGACCCGACCTCCGCCGAGGCCTCCTGCGTCGGCGGCAACGTGGCGATGAATGCCGGCGGCAAGAAGGCCGTGCTGTGGGGCACCGCGCTCGACAACCTGGTCTCGTGGCGGATGGTCACCCCCAATGCTGAATGGCTTGAGGTCACCCGCGTCGGCCACAACCTCGGCAAGATCCATGACGCCGACAGCGCGGTGTTCGAACTTCAGTACTTTGCCGCCGACGGCAAGACCGCGCTGCGCACAGAGCGGCTCGAAATCCCCGGCAAGACCTTCCGGAAGGAAGGTCTCGGCAAGGACGTGACCGACAAATTCCTGTCGGGCCTGCCCGGGATCCAGAAGGAAGGCTGCGACGGCCTGATCACCAGCTGCCGATGGATCGTGCACCGCATGCCGGCGCACACGCGCACGGTCTGCCTCGAATTCTTCGGCAATGCCAAGGACGCGGTGCCCAGCATTGTCGAGATCAAGGACTTCATGTTCGCCGAGCAGAAGCGCTCGGGCGTGCTGCTTGCGGGCCTGGAGCACCTGGACGACCGCTATCTCAAGGCGGTCGGCTATGCGACCAAGTCCAAGCGCCATGGCGGGCTGCCGAAGATGGCGCTGTTCGGCGACATCGCCGGCGACGACGCCGACGCGGTGGCGCGCGTGACCTCCGAGGTGGTGCGCATCGCCAATTCGCGCAGCGGCGAGGGCTTCATCGCGATCAGCCCCGAGGCGCGCAAGAAGTTCTGGCTCGACCGCAAGCGCACCGCCGCCATCAGCCGGCACACCAACGCCTTCAAGATCAACGAGGACGTGGTGATCCCGCTGCCGCGGATGGCCGAATACACCGACGGCATTGAGCGCGTCAACATCGAGCTGTCGCTGCAGAACAAGATCGCGCTGGCGGATGGGCTCGAGGACTTCCTCGCGCGCGGCAACCTGCCGCTGGGCAAGCGCGAGGATGCCAACGAGATCCCCGCGGCCGAGGTGCTAGAAGGCCGGGTGGCCGAGGCGCTGGCGCTGGTGGGCGAGGTGAGGGCGCTGTGGCAGGGCTGGCTCGATCAGGTCGCGGTGCTGTTCCCGCAGCTGCAGGACCATTCGCTGCGGGCGAGCTGGAAGACGCAACTGCGCGAGCCGCTGGCGGCGATCTTCGCCGGCGCCGAGTTCGCGCCGATCCTGGTGGAGTGCAACGAGATCCACCAGCGCATCCTCAAGGGCCGGGTCTGGATCGCGCTGCACATGCACGCCGGCGATGGCAATGTGCACACCAACATTCCGGTCAACAGCGACAACTACGAAATGCTGCAGACCGCCCACGCGGCCGTCGTGCGCATCATGGCGCTGGCGCGCGGCCTCGACGGCGTGATCTCGGGCGAGCACGGCATCGGCATCACGAAGCTCGAGTTCCTGAGCGACGCCGAGCTGCAGCCCTTCACCGACTACAAGAAGAAGGTCGACCCCGAAGGCCGCTTCAACAAGGGCAAGCTCTTGCGCGGCAGCGAGCACGCCGGCCCCGATGGGCGGACGCTGCATTCCGACCTGACCGACGCCTACACGCCGAGCTTCGGCCTGATGGGGCACGAGTCGATCATCATGCAGCAGAGCGACATTGGCGCCATCGCCGACAGTGTCAAGGACTGCCTGCGCTGCGGCAAGTGCAAGCCGGTGTGCGCCACGCACGTTCCGCGTGCCAACCTGCTCTATTCGCCGCGCAACAAGATCCTCGCGACCTCGCTTTTGGTGGAGGCCTTCCTGTACGAGGAGCAGACCCGGCGCGGCGTCAGCATCAAGCACTGGGAAGAGTTCGAGGACGTGGCCGACCACTGCACCGTCTGCCACAAGTGCCTGACGCCTTGCCCGGTCAACATCGACTTCGGCGACGTCTCGATGAACATGCGCAACCTGCTGCGCAAGATGGGGCAGAAGTCCTTCCGGCCCGRCAATGCGGCGGCGATGTTCTTCCTCAACGCGACCAATCCGCAGACCATCAAGATGATGCGCACCGGCATGGTCGACATCGGCTTCAAGGCCCAGCGCATGGCCAACGACCTGCTGCGCGGGCTGGCCAAGAAGCAGACCGCGGCGCCGCCGGCGACGCTGGGCCCGGCACCGGTCAAGGAGCAGGTGATCCACTTCATCAACAAGAAGATGCCCGGTGGGTTGCCCAAGAGGACCGCACGCGCGCTGCTCGACATCGAGGATGCCGACTACGTGCCGATCATCCGCAACCCGCAGGCGACCACGCCCGAGTCCGAGGCGGTGTTCTATTTCCCGGGCTGCGGATCGGAGCGCCTGTTCTCGCAGGTCGGCCTGGCCACGCAGGCGATGCTGTGGCATGCGGGCGTGCAGACCGTGCTGCCGCCGGGCTATCTCTGCTGCGGCTATCCGCAGCGCGGCAGTGGCCAGTTCGACAAGGCAGAGAAGATGATCACCGACAACCGGGTGCTCTTCCATCGCGTCGCCAACACGCTCAACTACCTCGACATCAAGACCGTGGTGGTGAGCTGCGGCACCTGCTACGACCAGTTGCAGGGCTACCAATTCGACAAGATCTTCCCGGGCTGCCGGATCATCGATATCCACGAGTATTTGCTCGAGAAGGGGATCACCTTGGGCGATTCGGGCGGCGGCGGCTACCTCTACCACGACCCCTGCCACACGCCGATGAAGCTGCAGGACCCGATGAAGACCGTGAAGGCGCTGGTCGGCGACAACGTGCTCAAGAACGACCGCTGCTGCGGCGAGTCCGGAACGCTGGGCGTGACCCGTCCGGACATCTCGACCCAGATCCGCTTCCGCAAGGAAGAGGAGCTGAAGAAGGGCGAGGCCGCGTTGCGCGATGCCGGCATGGTCGCGCCCGAGGCCAACGTCAAAATCCTCACCAGCTGCCCGAGCTGCCTCCAGGGCCTGAGCCGCTACGGCAACGATCTCAACAATGGCCTGCT
Source organism: Variovorax sp. P4_D9 (assembly GCF_056401695.1). Classification (NCBI taxonomy): domain Bacteria; kingdom Pseudomonadati; phylum Pseudomonadota; class Betaproteobacteria; order Burkholderiales; family Comamonadaceae; genus Variovorax; species Variovorax sp. P4_D9. Next base: position 7,002 of record NZ_JBFUIU010000280.1, on the reverse strand, counting down.
CGAGGCCGACTACATCGTGGTCGAGATGGCCAACAAGATCCTCGGTGCCGACTGGATGCCCGCCTATGTCGCAGCCGCCAACCAGGGCGGAATCGAACGCGTGCTGGTGTGACGGCGATGCGTGTCGCTGGATGCCCGCTGTGCGACGAAGCCGGCGGCCGCCTGGTGTTCCAGGCCGCCAGGCTGCGTGTCATCCATGCGGCCGAAGCGGGTTTTCCGGCCTTCTATCGGGTGGTTTGGGTCGATCATGTGGCCGAGTGGTCCGACCTGACGCCCGAAGACCGCGACCTGTGCATGGAGGCSGTGGCGGTGGTCGAGCAGTGCCTGCGCGATCTGCTGTCGCCGGCCAAGATCAACCTGGCCGCGCTCGGCAACATGGTGCCGCACCTGCATTGGCACGTGATCGCGCGCTTCGATTGGGACAGCCGCTTTCCTTCGCCGGTGTGGGCCGCGGCGCAGCGGGCGGCCGATCCGCAGCGCGAGCAGGCGATTGAGCATCGACTGCCGGCGCTGGAACGCGAAATGATCCGTCGTCTGGCGACAAGGAGTTTTTGATGGCAGGTTTGCAGGCGGGCGCACCGACGCCCCAGTCGATTACCGTGCACGGACAGTCGCGCGTCCTCGAAGTCGGATTTTCCGACGGTGCGACCTTTCGCATCCCGTTCGAGCTGATGCGCATCTATTCGCCCTCGGCGGAGGTGCAAGGCCACGGGCCCGGCCAGGAGGTGTTGCAGACCGGCAAGCGCGAGGTCGACCTGGTCGACCTGCAGCCGATCGGCAACTATGCGGTCCAGCCGACCTTCAGCGATGGCCACGACACTGGGATCTATTCCTGGGACCTGCTGTACGAACTCGGCGCCCGGGAGGCCGAGCTGTGGGCCGAGTACGAGCGCCGCCTTGCCGCGGCGGGCGTCGATCGCGACGCACCGATGGCCGACAAGTCGGCCGCTTCCGGCCACGGTGGGCACGCCTGCGGCAGCCATTGAGCGACGAATTTCCAGCATCCTTGCGGGATATCCGGGTTGATGTGAACGCTTCCGGCCTAACATCGGAGCTATGAGCACCACCCATTTCGGATTCGAATCGGTCGACGAAAGCGTCAAGGCCAAGCGCGTGCGCGGGGTCTTCGACTCTGTCGCCTCGCGCTACGACCTCATGAACGACCTGATGTCGATGGGCCTGCACCGTGCCTGGAAGGCCTACACGGTGATGGTCGCGAACGTCGGCGAGGGCTCGAAGGTGCTGGACATCGCCGGCGGCACGGGCGACCTGTCGCTGGCCTTCGCCAAGAAGGTGGGCGCCAGCGGCGAGGTGGTTCACACCGACATCAACGAAGCCATGCTGCGGACCGGCCGCGACCGCCTGCTCGATGCCGGCGTCGCCTTGCCGACGCTGGTCTGCGATGCCGAGAAGCTGCCCTTCCCCGACAACCATTTCGACTTCGTGACGGTCGCCTTCGGGCTGCGCAACATGACGCACAAGGATGTCGCGCTGAAGGAAATGAACCGCGTGCTGAAGCCGCGCGGCAAGTTGCTGGTGCTCGAATTCTCCAAGGTCGCCAATCCGCTGCAGAAGGCMTACGACTGGTATTCGTTCAGCGTGCTGCCTCGCCTTGGCAAGGTGGTGGCGGGCGACGACGCCAGCTACCGCTACCTGGCCGAGTCGATCCGCATGCATCCGGCGCAGGAAGATCTCAAGACCCTCATGAAGGAGGGCGGTTTCGGTCATGTGGACTATCACAACATGACGGGCGGCGTGGTCGCCCTGCATGTTGGAATCAAGTGTTGAAGCTGTTTTTCGCCGAAGAGGAGACGTGATGAAGAATATTGGTTCCTGGTTGTTGGTGTGCGCCCTGGCTGTCGTGAGCATCGATGCCAGTGCCGCCCGCATGGGCGGGGGGCGCTCGATCGGCAAGCAGTCCAGCAACGTGACGCAGCGCCAGGCCACGCCGCCCGCTTCGCCCGCGACCCCGGGTGCGCCGGCGCAGAACGCGACCAATCCCGCTGCCAATCCTGCGGCCGCGGYCCCGGCCGCGGCGGCACCGAAGCGGCCCTGGGCCGGAATGCTCGGCGGTCTCGCGGCCGGCCTCGGCCTGGCCTGGCTGGCCCATTCGCTGGGCCTCGGTGCCGCCTTCGGCAACATCCTGCTGATTGGCCTGCTGGTGCTGGCGGCCGTCGTCGTGTGGCGCATCTTCTCGGCCCGTTCGCGAGCCGCCGCTGCGTCGCCGCGCGCCGGTGGCTTCGCCTTCCAGGGCGCGGGCAGTCCCGCGGATGCCACCGCGCCGCCGCAGTACAGCCCCCGCAACGTCGGCAACGACGCCTCGGCCCGGCCGTGGGAAAGCAATGCCATCGCCTTCGACGCCAGCGCGTCCCAGCCCGAACATCCGGCCGACCGCACGGTCGGCTCGTCGATGGCCGGTGCCGCCGCTGCGGGCGGCAGCATGATCGGCTCGGCGCTGGCCGGATCGCAATCGTGGGGCATTCCCGCCGGCTTCGACGCCGATGGCTTCCTGACGGCGGCCAAGCGCAACTTCGTGACCTTGCAGGACGCCTGGGACCGCGCCGACATCGGCACGCTGCGTTCGATGATGACCGACGGTATGGTCGGCGAGATCCGCCAGCAACTCGCCGAGCGCGAGACCCACACCGGTGGCCAGCCGAACAAGACCGAGGTCGTCATGCTCGATGCCAAGCTGCTCGGCATCGAGGAACTGCCCGATGCGTACCTGGCGAGCGTCGAGTTCTCCGGGATGATCCGCGAAGACGTCTCGGCCGGCCCGAGTCCGTTCCGCGAGGTCTGGAACATGACCAAGGACACCCAGGGCGGCAGCGGCTGGCTCGTGGCCGGCGTCCAGGCGTTGCAATAACGCTCCCCCCAGGTTGCCGTTGCCCGGCAATTCGTGTCCGGGCGCCCACCCCCTGCCGGGCGCAACACCAGCGGGCTGGCAAAGCCAGTTCCGCGGTGTTCCACCAACGGGCCTGGCTGCGCCGGCCAAGGGCAGGTCCAGCGCTGTTTTTTCTCTTCGGCTGCACCCGACACGAAGTGCGGGGCAAACTGGGGGCGCGTTGATAATACGGAGATGGTTACACCATCGTCCCCATTTGCCTTTCTGGAAGACTTCGCCAATCGCGTCGGCAGTCGACTGCAGCCGCCCCCTTGGGCGATCCACGAGATGCAGCACCGTGCGGTGCTCTTTCTCAATCACGTGCTCCAGCAGGAGCCCGAAGCCCAGCAGCGCTTGTTGCGGCTGCAGGGCCGTGTCGTGAAGTTCGAGTGGCGCTCCGTGACGATGCAGTTCATCCCGACGCCGGCCGGTCTGCTCGACCTCGCGCCTGAAGGCGCCGCTGCCGAACTCACGCTGGCGGTCACCGAGGCGTCGCCATTCGGCCTCGCCCGCGCCGCCTTCAAGGGCGAGAAGCCCGCGGTTCGCATCGAGGGCGACGTGCAGTTGGCCGCCGAGGTCAACTGGCTGGTCGACCATGTGCGCTGGGATGTCGAAGATGATCTGGCGCGCGCCATCGGCGACGTGCCGGCGCACACGATCGCCACCGGCGCCCGCCGCGTGGTGGAGGCGCTGCGGCAGTTCGTCGGCCAGCGTCCAGGCAAGACTGGCGGGCCTGCAGCCGAATGAGGCGGATCTACCGCGGCGCCTTTATCATCTGGGTCGCACTGCGCTACGGCCTCGACGAACTCGTCCTCACGAGCTTTCAGAAGCCCTGGCTGCGGGTGGTGGCCCGCATCGTTTCGGTCGGCCGCAATCTCGATGCGCCGCGCGGCCAGCGGCTGCGCGAGGCGCTCGAGCGGCTGGGGCCGATCTTCGTCAAGTTCGGCCAGGTGCTGTCGACCCGGCGCGACCTGCTGCCGCCCGACATCGCCGACGAGTTGGCCTGGCTGCAGGACCGGGTGCCGCCGTTCCCTTCCAAGGTCGCGATCGCGACCATCGAGCGCGCATTCCGGCGCTCGGTGAGCGACATCTTCGTGCAGTTCGACGAGACGCCGGTGGCCAGCGCGTCGATCGCGCAGGTGCATTTCGCCACGGTGCGCCTGGCCGACGGCTCGGTGCGCGAGGCGGCGGTCAAGGTGCTGCGCCCGGGCATGCGCGACGTGATCGAGAAGGACCTCGCGCTGATGGCGATGATGGCCGGCTGGGTCGAGGGCCTGTCGGCCGATGGCAAGCGCCTGAAGCCGCGCGAGGTGGTGGCCGAGTTCGACAAGTACCTGCACGACGAACTCGACCTGGTGCGCGAGGCGGCCAACGCGGCCCAGCTTCGGCGCAACATGGAGAAGCTCGAGCTGGTGCTGATCCCCGAGATGTACTGGGACTTCTGCCATCCCGAGGTGATGGTGATGGAGCGGATGAAGGGCGTGCCGATCGCGCAGCTCGACCGCCTTCGCGCGGCCGGCGTCGACATCCCGAAGCTGGCGCGCGACGGCGTCACGATCTTCTTCACCCAGGTCTTCCGTGATGGCTTCTTCCACGCCGACATGCATCCCGGCAACATCCAGGTCAGCCTGGCGCCCGAAAGCTTCGGGCGCTACGTGTCGCTCGATTTCGGCATCATCGGCACGTTGACCGAGTCGGACAAGGAATACCTGGCGCAGAACTTCGTGGCTTTCTTCCGCCGCGACTACAAGCGCGTGGCCGAGCTGCACCTCGAGAGCGGCTGGGTGCCGCACGGCACCCGCATCGACGAACTCGAGGGGGCGATCCGCACCGTCTGCGAGCCCTACTTCGACCGCCCGCTGAAGGAGATCTCGCTCGGCATGGTGCTGATGCGCCTGTTCCAGACCTCGCGCCGCTTCCATGTCGAGATTCAGCCGCAGCTGGTGCTGCTGCAGAAGACCTTGCTCAACATCGAAGGGCTGGGCCGTCAACTCGATCCCGAACTGGACCTCTGGCACACGGCCAAGCCCTTCCTCGAGAAGTGGATGACCGACCAGATCGGTCCGCGCAAGCTGTTCGAGCAGTTGCGCGCCGAGGCGCCGCGCTACGCGAAATTGTTGCCGCAGTTGCCGCGACTGTTGCACGATTTCCTGGAAAATCGCCCGCCGGACCATCGCCGCGAACTGCTGGAACTCCTGGCCGCCCAGAAGCGCACCAACCGGTTGTTGCAGGCGATCATCTACGGGGGCCTGGGATTCGTGCTCGGGCTGATCGCGATGCAGGTGCTGGTGCGCGTGCGTCTGTTCTGAGAAGGAATTTCGTTGTCGTGCTGCTGACCCTGGTCATCGTCTATCTTCTGGTCACCATCGCCATCGGCCTCTATGCGGCCAAGCGCGTCACGAACACCACCGACTTCGCGATCGCCGGGCGGCACCTGCCGCTCTACATGATCGTGACCACCACCTTCGCCACCTGGTTCGGCTCCGAGACTGTGCTCGGCATTCCGGCCAAGTTCATCGATGGCGGGCTCAACGGCGTGATCGAGGACCCGTTCGGCGCCGGCACCTGCCTGATCCTGGTCGGCCTCTTCTTTGCCGGCAAGCTGTATCGCATGACGCTGCTGACCATCAGCGACTACTACCGCGAGCGCTACGGCCGGGTGATCGAGGTCGCCTGCTCGCTGATCATCATGCTGAGCTACCTGGGCTGGGTCTCGGCCCAGGTCACGGCGCTGGGGCTGGTGTTCAACGTGCTTTCGGGCGGCGCGATCGACGTCTCGATGGGCATGGTGATCGGGGTGGTATCGATCCTGGCCTACACCTTGTTCGGCGGCATGTGGTCGGTGGCGGTCACCGATTTCATCCAGATGATCATCCTGGTGCTGGGGCTGGCCGTGATCGCGACCTTCGCCGGCCACATGGCCGGCGGCGCCGACAGGGTGGTGGCGTTCGCGGTCAGCAAGGACCTGTTCAGGTTCTGGCCCGAGCCGAACTACAAGGACATGGTGTTCTTCTTCGCGGCGGCGATCACCATGATGCTGGGCTCGATCCCGCAGCAGGACGTGTTCCAGCGCGTCATGTCGGCCAACAGCGCGCGCTCGGCCACGCGCGGGTCGGTGATCGGCGGCGTCGCCTACATCCTGTTCGCCTTCGTCCCGATGTTCCTGGTGGCGAGCGCGCTGCTGATCATGCCGACCGAGACCGCCGAATTGCTGAAGGAGGATCCGCAGAAGGTGCTGCCGACGCTGGTGCTGCAGAAGATGCCCTTCGTGATGCAGGTGCTGTTCTTCGGCGCGCTGCTGTCGGCGATCAAGTCGACCGCCTCGGCGACCCTGCTGGCGCCGAGTGTGACCTTCACCGAGAACATCTGGCGCCAGTTCCGGCCCGCGGGCAGCGATAGGGCCAACCTGCTCACGATGCGCGTCACGGTGCTGGTGTTCAGCGTGGCGGTGCTGGCCTATGCGATCCGGATGCAGGGCACGCCGATCTACGAACTGGTGTCCGGGGCTTATCAGGTGCCTCTGGTCGGCGCCGTCGTTCCGCTGGTGTGCGGCCTCTACTGGCAGCGTGCGAGCACCCAGGGTGCCGTGGCGGCGGTGCTGCTGGGCATCGGTTCGTGGCTGCTGTTCCTCGTGATGCCCTGGGGCCGGGAGTTCCCGGCCCAACTCGCCGGCCTGCTGGCCTCGTTCGGCGGCATGGTGATCGGCTCGCTGGCGCCCCAGTGGGTCTCGAACACGCGCACTCCCCACCAGCCGCTGGCGGTCGATCCGGCCTGAGTCCCGTCCCCGGGGATCAGGGGGTACCCTTATAATCGAGAGCTTTGCGAGCGGCCGCCGGCCGCTCCTTTCGCCTCCAATCCCATGCCTATCTACGCCTACAAGTGCAGCGCCTGCGGCTTTGCCAAGGACGTGCTGCAGAAAATGTCCGATGCGCCGCTCTCGGACTGCCCGGCTTGCGGTGCGAGCGCATTCAGCAAGCAGCTCACGGCCGCCGGCTTCCAGCTCAAGGGTTCGGGCTGGTACGTGACCGATTTCCGCGATGGCGGCGGCAAGAAGGGCACCGACGGAGGCGACAAGCCTGCCGCCAGCCCGGCCTCCGCGCCGGCGGACGGCGCTGCCG
>NZ_JBFUIU010000279.1:0-10916 GCF_056401695.1 Variovorax sp. P4_D9 | reverse complement strand
CAGGAGGAGGGCGCGATCGCGTTTTCCGAGCAGGGTGTCGTCGCAGGTCGCCAGCAGCGCTTGCAGCGGATCCTTGGTGAGCGCGCGCTGCTTGCGCGGCCGCGCGCCGCGCTTGGCGTAGGGGCGGCGCGTCTGGGCCAGCAGCTCGCGCACCAGCGGGTCGGCGCAGGGTTCGGCCCCTTGGCCAGCTGGTGCGCCTTGGACAGCACCACGATGCGGTGCACGAGCGTGTTGAGCGCGGGCGCACCGAGCCGCGTCTTGTAGCCGCTGGCCACTAGTGCCTGGTCGATGTCTGGCGGCAGCTCGCTCACCAGGCCAGCCTTGGAATCCTCATCCGTTTTGCGCGCGGCGTGGTCGACGATGAACTGGATGGCCACCGGCACCGCAACGGGCATTCGCAGCGCCTGGCCATAGCGCGCGGCGTACCAGGCGCACCAGTAGCGCATCGCCGAGGCGTAGGAGGCGCGCGTGTTGGCCGATTCGCCTGCGCGCAGGAGCGCACGCGCCGCGTCCTCGGCGGTTTGCGTCAAACGGCTTGGATCGAGGGCCGGATCCGGCGCCAGGCTGCGCTCGGGCAGGTTCGCCAGCGTCGCTCCYGGCCGCGAAAGCTCAGCGAATGTTCTATCCAGACCGAGCCGTTGCGCACCGCCCGGCGCAGAGCGAGGAAGGGTGGCGACCTCCGGCGCCCTGAAGGCACGCTCGCGATCGGGGTCGGCGATGGATTCGCGCCAGGCTGCGCCAAGGCGTGGCGCCGTGACCCCGGCTGCAAGGCGCTTGGCGCCGGCGGCGTACCCGGCTCGCAGCTTTTTCAGCGCATCGAGCGCGGGGTGCTCACCGGCGGYCTGCCAGGGCAGGCGGCTCACGCCCACCAGAAGAGAGCCGGCGCGCACGCTCGAAGTGATGCCGAGATCGGTCAGGAATGCGATGCGCTCCAGGACCTCGGTGATCTGGCGCGTGGAATGCCTGGCCGGCGCGCTCCACAGCCAGCTCTGGCTGTGCTCGCCGTCCGGCCGCGGTGTATTGAGCGCCGATGTCCAGCGCTTGCGGGTCGCGGCAGGCACGCTGGTCAGGATGGCCTCTCCGGTGGCCGCCTCGAGTTCAACGAGAGCGGCCGCGACCATGGCGCGGATGACGCGGTCGTGAACAATGAGCAGCCGGTGGTCGTACAGCCACTGCCGGGCAAGGACAAGCAACCGCTCGCGATCGACGCAGTGCGCCACCTCGTYGCGCAGCACACTGACCAGGGCGCGGCGCTGGTGCTCRGTCATCCATTGGAAGCCCAGGCAMTCGCAGGCTTGCTGCTGGTGRTCGAACARRGTGCGCCCRCGGGCGTACAGCGCGCGCAGCGAAACCAGGTCGGGCGCGGCGATGTCGAGCTCGCGGCCAAGGTGGCGCAGCAACRCKGGCGGCACGGCTCGAACGCTRTTCAGCGGCCGCCCGCTCATGCGCGCGAAACCGATGTGCAGCGCCAGGCCCAACTTGRGGCTATCGCTGCGGCGCCCGCGATCAACTCTCGCTCGGCGSGGCTGAAGCTGAAGAACGCCTGYARCTCGAACTCGCTGAGCTCGCCCGGYAGGTCACGCAGGCCGAAGGCCTGCCGACACAACAAGGTCGGCGTCGACGACTCGCTGTGGCACAAATGTGCTACATTGGGGTTCGTTCAGAAGATCCAGGAAGGCTGTCCATGCCCACGACCACGATTCGAATGGAAGATGCCCTGAAAGCTCGCATCGCGGCTGCTGCTGAGCGAGCCGGAAAGTCTTCACATGCCTTCATTCTGGATGCGCTATCCGAGACGGTGGAGCGCATCGAGACGGACGACGAGTTGCATCGGATTGCCGACGAGCGGTGGGTTGCTTTAAAGCGGACTGGCAAATCGGTGGCCTGGACGGATGCGAAGGAATACTTGCAGGCCCGCGCTAGCGGCAAGAAGGCGCGCCGGCCGTCAGCGCGACAGCCTGCGCGTTGATCGAGTCATGGCTCGAATCGAGCTTGCTCCCGAAGTACTTGACGATCTTGATCGCTTCTTGGATCACATGACGCAGTTCGACGCGGTGGACATCGCGAAGCGGATCGAGGAAATCATCGAGGCCATCCAGGTCCTCGCGCATAGTCCTCAAATCGGCAGACCGGTGAAAGACGGCAAACGGGAATTGGTCATCGGCAAGGGTGCTCGAGGCTATGTCGCGTTGTATCGCTACTTGGCCGAGGTCGAGACGGCTTTCATATTGGCAATTCGCGCGCAGCGAGAGTCAGGTTTCAAACATTGATCTCTTCGCGTGGGGGCGCTGACTTGGGCTCCGGGCAGATCGCGAGATGGTGGTCGCCACGCGGAAAGGGCGCGATAACGCGCACTTATCGACCCCCAATCGGCGGCTGTCGATGAATCCAAGCTCCACAGCCTTGGCGATCACATTTGTTGACCCAGTTGTACTCACCGGAACCTGACCCAGCGAGTGCGCAGGTGTTTGTGATTGCGCGGTGGTCGAGAGGTGCTCGGCTTAGGGTATGTCAGTAGTGCCGATGACGGCGGCGGCGTGGGGGCGAGATGGCGCAGGCCCTCTCGACGCTTTGCGGCCTAGGCCGCGGGGGCTGGGGCGTGCCCCAGTGAAGGGCCCGTGCAGGGCCCGCTGCAGAGCCATGGCGATAGCCGGGCGGGTRTATCCCTGGACAAGCAGCGCAGCGATCGTGGCGGGCTCCTATTGCCATTCGCGGGCATTGGCCGATGCGGGCCACCGCCGTGCTGGCTGCGCCCTCAATGACTTCTMTTGGATCGGCGACGTCGAAGTCTTCGATCGCCTGGGCACTCCTCAAGACCCCTCAAGACCCCACCACTYGTTGAAATCCACAACGACGGGGTGGGTCAATTTCGTGAGCAGTGCCGCGCGCGAAGTGCGCAGTGTGTTGTGCGCGCACATGCGGCAGAGCSAGCTCGATGTGCCAAGGCAGTGGGGGGTGTTGSCGCGCGCCAACAGCGGGAAGGGGGTCCATTCGCGCTCACACACCTCAACCYCAACASGCYACTTCTCGACACCAATACTTTGTAGACGACGAAACCTCGACTGTCAAACACGATTCGTTGGCAAGCCACTGCGTGTGATTACTCCCACCCGCATGCCACGCCGACTTCGATGGGTCATTTCCGATGAGCAAAAGTGGGTCACTTTCAATGAGCGCCAAAGCCACAGGCGTCTCGGCTTCCAACTCCTCAGTTCCGGTTCGGTGGCGAGGGCCGCGCGGTGTGCGACTGGAAGAAGTGGTCGAGGCGGCCGATGCGCTGCTCGCCCGAGGCCTCAAACCCGCCATCGTTCTTGCGGCGCTGCCGTCAAGTTCGATGATGCGCTCGACAAACTCGCTGAGCACCTGTCCACTTAGCCAGGCGCGGAGGATGGCCCCTTGTGCGGCATCGACGCGCTCCTTCTGCTGCACTCCCACTTCGAGTTCGTAGACGGTAATGGCCGAGATAAAGGTTTCGTCTTGGGTGACGAACCCGCCCATGCGACGACGGCCGGAGAAGCCCTTTCCGGCCGCCGCAACTCCGAGATCAATTTGGTGTCGAGCAGGTACATCAGCCCAGGTCCACCTGGCCCCTTGTCGGCCTGCTTTTTCAAGCGGCAGGCGTCGCGATTGAACTCGCGGCTGGAAACTTCGGTGACTTCCACGGCATGCCTCCACGCGCGCACATTCAAACCCTGGGCCAGTGCCCGCATGAAGGCAAAGTGCCCGCTATGGAGCTTGCGCGCAGGCATCTGGGATTTCTCAAATTGGCCACCTTGGATCGCGGTCCTGGTCGGAATGGGTGTTCCAGAACTTCCACCAGGGCCGCGGAGCCAGCTGGCTGACCCTCAGGCGTCGGCGCCGCTCGACCTCGAGCACCCCGCAGCAGCAGCTGAGGCGGGCCATGAGCAAGACCTCCATCCACACCGCCCGCGTCGAATTCGGCGACTGCGATCCCGCGGGCATCGTGTTCTTTCCAAACTTCTCGTGCTGGATGGATGCGGCCTCGCACCGTTTCTTCCGCCAGTGCGGCCTGCCGCCGTGGCGCGACCCCGCCGAACTGCCCGGTTGCGTGGGGGGACCATTGCTGGAGATCCACACCCGGTTCCTCAAGTCTGCCACCTATGGAGAAACCATCGAGGTGCACACCGATGTGGAGGCATGGCGCCCCAAGGCTTTCATCCAACGCCACCGTGTGACCCGCGGCGACGAGCTGCTATGCCAAGGACGCGAAACCAGGGCACTATGCGTCAAATTGCCGAACGGGAGATTGAAAGCTGTGCCAATACCCGATTCGATTCGTCGCATTTGCAGTTGAAGACGCGAGGCGGTGATGCCGTAGTTGGCACGATCGCTCCGGCTTTCCGTCAGTCTTTGCACGACGACGATGCGTGACCTTTTTGAACGGGAGATGAGTGACGCCTGGCTCTGCCGCTGCGACGCTAGAGATCGATGCGCAGCCGAGCATCGAGACTCCGGGGCTGGGATTGGCCGATGCCAAGGCACTGCTCGCGCGGATGCAGGCGGAAATCGTCATGCGTCGTCTAGCTGATGTCGACGAGCCAGCGACCGATGCGACGGCTGTGGCCTGAATCGCGCCATCAAGGACTACCGCGACGTTCAATACCGCAGCCTGTTTGGCAGCGTTGTCGTGAAGGTGCCCCGTTGGCGAGCGAATGCAGTTGCAGCATCGCTCCAGGTGAACGGCGGGCCCGGCGCTGGATCTCGGCGGTAGTGCCAAGTTCTCGGAGTTGCTGGAGTTGTTGTTGCCGGTGGCCAGAGCCAACGCACCAAGCACGGTGCGACGGCACGCGCTGGACGTTGGCAGACGGCCGACATGGGCAGCGGATCGAACGTCACCAAGGGGGCTGGACGGCGGCTACCTGCGGCTTTGCCACCTCGACAGGAGAAATCGTTCGAGGTCGTCGCCGGCGCGCCATGCGCGCCGGCTTCGGTCAGCGCAGTGTGGCGTTCGTTCGAACGGTTGACGAACGTTCTTACGAGCGCGTGCAACGTGTCTTGGGCGCTTTCGACGAGGGGTGGCAACTCAACGCCATCGTAGATGGCCGGCCAACGGCCAGTCAGCTGAGGTCCGCTGACCACGACTGGTTGTCGAGGCTGGCCGGGTGGCATGGTCGAGAGCGCAGGAAGCCATGCGGCGCCTGGCCACGATGCTAAACGTCTTGGCCAAGTCGACGGTGTGCCGCAGCCGGCCGCGCGTCAGATTCGCAAGCTCACCCTCGAGYTGCTCGGCTACCTGCTCAACAACTCGAACTCGTTGCCCAATTATGGACGGCGCTACCGAGCGGGCCGACGCATCTCCAGTGCGTTCGTGGAGTCCGCGGTCAACCAGCTCATTGACRAGCGCATGTCRAAGTCGCAGCAGATGCGGGTGCGCGTCATCGACGGCCAACTGCGCGATGACTTCGCCCGCTGGTATCCCGGCCTCCCGTCCAACGCGTCGACGATGTCCTTGGCAGCGTGCCCCCACCATTTGAATCGCTCTCGATTCGATCCGTCAGTTTTGACACCGAAGCAAATCGACCGACTGAGGGATGTTTGAATAGGGGTCCGACAGGCCATTCTCACCGAGGTCGATGATTGCAACTTCAAGGTCGACGACTGCGGTGCCTCCCCCAAATTTGGCCTCAAAGAGACTCAAGCCTCGCTGGGCGCCCGGCTCAACTCGTTGTTCGCAGTCACCAGTTTGCGCAGCATGCGCATGAATTCGTCCCGCTCGGCCGCGGGCAGCGGTTTCAGGATGCGCTGCTGGGCCTTCAACATGTCGGGCTCTACCGCTTGCAGCACTTTCTGCCCCTCTTCGGTCAGGCTAAGTAGCCGCACGCGCCGGTCCTCCGGTGAGGCCGTGCGCTGCATCAGGCCGCGCGTCTCCAGGCGGTCAATGACGCCGGCGGTCGTGGAAGTGTCCAGCCCGATCGAGCGCGCCAGCGTGCGCTGGTCGACACCCGGCGTCAGGCCAACCTTGCTAAGCGCCGCGTATTGCACCGGTGTAAGGCCATGCGCCTCGGTCTCCTGCAGGAAGATGGCCACCGCAATCTGGTGCAGGCGGCGGATGTAGTGCCCCGGCAGTTCATCCAGGTCCAGGGCTGTCGTCGTCTCGGTCTTCATGCTTGTCTCTTGATTTAAGGGTTCACCCTAATATTTCACCACCCAGTCTATCACTACACTTACACTCAGTGTACTGATCATCAGCACACGCATTTTAGGAGATGACAGATGAACGCAATGCAATCGGGCCTTCCCGTGCTGGTGGCCGGTGGTGGGATCGGCGGCCTGGCCGCCGCGCTGGCGCTGACGCGCCGCGGTCTTTCAGTCAAGGTGCTGGAACAGGCACCTCAACTCGGCGAGATCGGCGCCGGCATCCAACTCGGCCCAAACGCGTTTGCCGCCTTCGACGCTTTGGGTATCGGCGAGAAGGCGCGCGCCCGCGCCGTCTACACCGACGAGATGGTGATGCACGATGCGCTGGACGCGACCCTGGTCGGCCGCATCCCCACCGGCGCCGCCTTCCGCGAACGCTTCGGCAATCCCTACGCGGTGATCCACCGTGCCGACGTCCACATGTCGCTGCTGGAAGGCGCGCAGGAATCCGACCGCATCCAGGTGCTGACTTCGACCACGGTGCAGCGCGTCGACCAGGACGAGCACGGCGTAACGGTGCACGACACCAAGGGCGGCGTGCACCGCGGCTGCGCGTTGATTGGCGCCGACGGCGTCAAGTCGGCGGTGCGCCGTCAGTACGTGGCTGACGAGGCGCGCGTCTCGGGCCATGTGGTCTACCGCGCGGTGGTGGACAAGAAGGACTTTCCGCAAGACTTGCAGTGGAACGCCGCCAGCCTCTGGGTGGGGCCGAACTGCCACCTGGTGCATTACCCGCTGCGCGGCGGCGAACAGTACAACGTGGTCGTCACCTTCCACAGCCGTGAACAGGAAGAGTGGAGCGTGCGTGAGGGCAGTCGCGAGGAGGTGCAGAGCTACTTCGAGGGCATCTGCGCCGAGGCGCGTCAACTCATCGACCTGCCCAAGGACTGGAAACGCTGGGCCACCGCCGACCGCGAGCCCATCGGCCAGTGGACGTTCGGCCGCGCCACGCTGCTGGGCGACGCCGCCCACCCGACGCTGCAATACCTGGCCCAGGGCGCCTGCATGGCGCTGGAAGACGCCGTGACGCTGGGCGAAGCGCTGCGGGTGCACGACAACGACTTCGCACACGCCTTCGCGCAGTACCAGCGCTCGCGCATCGCCCGCACCGCTCGCATCGTGCTGTCGGCGCGCGAGATGGGCCGCATCTTCCACGCCAAGGGTGTCGAGCGCCTGGTTCGCAACGAACTGTGGAAGGGCCGTTCGCAAGACCGCTTCTACGACGCCATGGAATGGCTCTACGGCTGGAAAGTCGAGAACTGCCTGGCCGCGTGACCCCGCTTGACCACGGAACACCAACATGAACGAACTCGGACGACTCGAAGACCTGCCCGCCGACTACCGCGAAGCGCTGACGAAGCAGAACCTGGTGCCGCTCTGGCCCAGCCTGCGCGCCGTGCTGCCGCCGGGCAAGCCCCAGCCGCGAACACGCGCCACCCATTGGTCCTACGAAGCACTGCGCCCGCTGCTGTTGCAGGCTGGCGAGCTGACGCCGATTGAAAAGGCCGAGCGCCGCGTGCTGGTACTCGCCAACCCCGGCCACGGCCTGGAGAAGATGCAGGCCAGCGCCGCCATGTACCTGGGCATGCAGTTGCTGCTGCCCGGCGAATGGGCGCCGGCGCACCGCCACACGCCGAATGCCGTGCGCATGGTAGTCGAGGGCGAAGGCGCGTGGTCGACGGTCGACGGCGAGAAGTGCCCCATGCATCGGGGTGACCTCATCCTGACGCCCACCGGCCTGTGGCACGAGCATGGCCACGACGGAGACGAACCCGTGGTCTGGCTGGACGTGCTGGACCTGCCGCTGGTGTACTACATGGAGGCGAGCTACCACGTCGATGGCGCCCGCCAGAGCGTCAGCCCGCGGCATGGCGAGCGCGCCTACGCTCGCGGCGGCGTGGTACCGACCCCCGTGTTCGAGCGCTCGCGCAAGACCTACCCGATGCTGCGCTACCCCTGGGCCGACGCCCGCGCGGCACTGGAATCGCTGGCCGCCGACCAGCCAGCGCTGGAAGCCGTGCAGGTCACCTATGTCAACCCCGAGACCGGCGGTGACGCCGAGAACATCCTCGGCTTCTACGCGCTGATGCTGCGCCCTGGCCAGACGCTGAAGCTGCCGGTGCGCAGTCCGGCCACCGTGTTCCACGTCATCGAGGGCGGTGCCACGGTGGAGGTCGAAGACCAGCACTTCAAGCTGGCCTCGGCCGACACCTGCTGCGCCCCCGGCTACACCGCGGTGACGCTCGCCAACGCATCGAGCAGCCAGCCCGCCTTCCTCTTCATCGCCGACGAGACGCCGCTGCACCAGAAGCTGGGCGTCTTCGAAATCCGAACCTGAATTCTGCGAACTCAAGAAAGCACACCATGACCACCCGCTACCTCTGGACCCCGCCGCCCATTTACTCATTACCGGTGCGCGGCAGCGACCAGCGCCTGCCCGTCAACCGCCTGTTCTTCGTCGGCCGCAACTACCACGCGCATGCAGTCGAGATGGGTCGGCCCGTCGACAAGAGCGTCGAGCGGCCGTTCTACTTCACCAAGTCACCGTCGACGCTGGTCGAATCCGGCGCCACCGTGGCATACCCGCCCGAGACGCAGAACTACCACCACGAGATGGAACTGGTGGTCGCCATCGGCAAGCCGGGCTTTCGTGTTCAGCAGTCCGACGCCGCGGCGCTCATCTATGGCTACGCCTGCGGCCTGGACATGACGCGCCGAGATCTGCAACTGGTGGCCCGCGACAAGGGCCGGCCCTGGGATCTGGGCAAAGACGTCGAGCAATCCTCGGTGGTGGCCGAGATCGTGCCCATGGCCGGCCAGGTGATCAGTCAGGGTGAGCTCGCGATGACGGTCAACGGCGAGCCGCGCCAGAAATCGGACATCGACAAGTTGATCTGGAGCATCCCCGAGTTGATCGCCGACCTGTCGCTCTTCTACCACCTGCAACCCGGTGACCTCATCTTCACCGGCACGCCCGAAGGTGTCGGCGCGCTGCAACCCGGCGATCGCATCGACGGCCGCATCGAGGGCGTGGGCGAGATCGTGCTGCACGTCGACGCCCCCGAGTAGACACCCCCCTCGACATCCCATCCCGGAGACAAGAAATGACATCGACCAAACCGCCGAGCGCCGAAGCCCGGCGCCTGAACACCGTGATCTGGATCGTGGCCTTGGCCACGGTAGGACTCATCTTCGACGGCTACGACCTGGTGGTCTACGGCGCGGTCGTCTCGACCTTTCTGCGCGACCCCACGCACATTGGCAACGTCACCCCGGCCATTGCCGGGCTGTTGGGCAGCTACGCGCTGGTCGGCGTGATGGCGGGCGCGCTGCTCGCCGGCGCCGTCGGCGACATTCTCGGACGCCGCAAGGTCATGCTGATGTCGTACGCATGGTTCTCGGTCGGCATGGGATTTACCGCGATGGCTACCACGGCTTCCGCCTTCGGCTGGCTGCGCTTCGCCACCGGCCTGGGCATCGGTTCGCTGGTGGCCACCACTGCGGCGCTGGTGTCCGAGTACGCGCCTGCGGGCAAGAAGAACCTGATCAACGCCATCACCAACGGCGGCATCCCGCTGGGCAGCCTGCTGGCCGCCTTGCTGGCCATCCTGCTGATGCAGCACATCGGCTGGCGCGGCATGTTCTGGATCGGCGCGCTGCCCATCGTCACGCTGTTCCCGCTGGCGTACTTCAAGATGCCAGAATCCGTGGCTTGGCTGGCGTCACGCGGCCGCATGGAGGAGGCACGCAGGATGTCCGAGCGCACCGGCGTGCCCATGCCCGAACCGGTGTCCGTCAAGCCCGGTGCGTCCACCCCTGCCGGCGCCGGCAAGGTCGGCTTCGCTGGACTCTTCAGCGCCCATTACCTGCTCCCGACCGTCGTGCTCGGCCTGATGAGCGCCACCGGTCTGGTCCTTGTGTACTCCCTCAACACCTGGCTGCCCGAGATCATGTTGCGCGCCGGTTTCAACGCCAAGGGCTCGCTGTCATTCCTGGCGGTGCTCAACGGTGGTTCGCTCTTCGGCGCACTCGCGGCGTCACGGGCGGCAGACCGCTTCGGGCCCAAGCCGGTGGTGGCGGCCTGCTTCGCCACTGGCGCCGTAGCGCTCGTGTTGCTGACGCTGGGGTTTCCGCTCGCCGGTTTGCTGGCCATCGTCGCGGTCGTCGGGCTGGGCACCAGCGGGACGCAGACGCTGATCTACGGATTTGTCGCCAACTATTACCGCACCAACGTGCGCGCAGCCGGCGTGGCCTGGTGTGCCGGCTTCGGTCGCCTGGGCGGCATCGGTGGCCCGATGCTGGGCAGCACGATGATAGGCGCCGGTTTCCAGTTGGATTCGATCTTCTACGTGCTGGCCGGGCTGGGCGTGCTGGGAGTGCTGCTGACCCTGCTGGTGCCCATGGCGCGCGCGCAGTTCGCACAGCGTCCGACGCGCGCCGAGCACGTGACCGCCCCGGTCGCGTCGCTGCGGCGCGCAGCCTGATGCGGCCGACGGCACCCCGGACTCAGAGGCTGAGAAGCTTTTGACGTTTGGCTGAAGAGAGTTGCTGAGCAAAGCGCCTGAGGATCGCCGGGTCCAGGAGGCGAAACGCGTCGCCGAGGTGCCATGCCGGTGCGGCAAGCGCGCTGATGGGGAGCCTGGCGAGGTTTTGGGGCGCTCTTTCGCCCTTCACCCACCCGGCCGTTGCGGCGGCTGCGCACGTACCTGTGCCCCAGCCGACCAATTCGGGCGCAAGGGCGGCCATTCGCAGCAGGT
>NZ_JBFUIU010000278.1:0-10920 GCF_056401695.1 Variovorax sp. P4_D9 | reverse complement strand
GCCGAGGACTCGGGCGCGGATCTGGATGGCAGCGACTTCGACAACGACTCGTCCTGGACGTAAGGACGTGCATTGCCCGCAGCTCGGTGTGCTCACCCGGGCGTTGCTGTGCCTCGCGCAGGACGTGGACCTTGGCGCGGCGCGCTCGAGGGTTGTGGCACATCGGCATCGTCGCGCAGAGCGTCGGTGGCACCCACCGAGCTTCACGCAGCCGCGGCTGATTGCGGCGCGAGTTTCAGATGCAACTTGCAGCAGCGCAGCCGGACATGCGAAGGTGATCTGGGGTAGCAAGACTGGCCCCCGTGAACCCGGATTTGCGGGGTCGTCAGTTGCCACCGCATCTGACCGCTGTCGCCGAACTTGGATCTCCTAGCCGACCGCGGCGAAGGTCAAGTTCCGAAGGTGGACCGGTCGCTCGCGAAGAAAAGTGCCAAGGTCCGGAATCGTCAGCCGCCGACGTTCGACAAGCCGAAGGCGAATGACCGAGACCAGTCTGGAGCACGCTTTCGAGCTTGGACCTTGAACCAGAACTGTCGGCCAGCTGCTGACGTTCGTGCCGCCGCTGTCAATGGCCGCTCTGCGACGCATTGCAGCGATTCTCATAGGATCTCCTTGGATGGTTTAGCGAAAGACCGGAGGACTACCGTGGGGGCAAGCGGATCGCGCCGTCCAAGCGGATCACCTCGCCGTTGAGCATGTCGTTCTCGATGATGTGCCTGGCCAGCTTGGCGTAATCCTCGGGGGTGCCCAGGCGCGACGGGAAGGGCACGCTGGCGGCCAGGGCGTCTTGCACCTCCTGCGGCATGCCGAACAGCATCGGCGTGCCGAAGATTCCGGGCGCGATCGTCATGTTGCGGATGCCGCTGCGCGCCAGGTCGCGTGCGATCGGCAGGGTCATGCCGACCACGCCGCCCTTCGAGGCGCTGTAGGCGGCCTGGCCGATCTGGCCGTCGTAGGCCGCCACCGAGGCGGTCGAGATCAGCACGCCGCGCTCGCCGGTGGCTTCGGGMTCGTTCTTGCTCATCGCGTCGGCAGCCAGGCGGATCATGTTGAAGCTGCCGATCAGGTTGACCGTGACGGTCTTGCTGAACACCGCCAGCGCGTGCGGGCCGTTCTTGCCCACGGTCTTCTCGGCCGGGGCGATGCCGGCGCAGTTGAGCAGGCCGACCAGCTTGCCGAGCTTGAGCGCCGCRGCCACCGCGGCCTGGCCGTCGGCTTCCTGGCTGACGTCGCACCTGACGAAGACACCGCCGATGTCCTTCGCGACTGCCTCGCCCTTGTCCGCCTGCATATCGGCGACGACCACCTTGCCGCCGTTGGCCGCCAGCATTCGCGCAGTGCCTTCGCCGAGGCCCGAAGCGCCGCCGGTCACGATAAAAACCTTGCCGTTTATTTCCATGCCAATCTCCAAATGGTGTGGCCGCCATTATCGAAGACCCGACTCGGGCACAAAAAAAAGGCCTCGTCCGAAGACGAGGCCCTGAATTGGATCCCGAAGGACCCAAGGAGACAATAGTCGCCCGCTCGAGGCGGGCTAGATGCTTAGCGCTTGCGCGTGGCGGTCTGAGCTGTGCTCTTGGCAGCGTTCACGGCGGTGGTCGACACGGCCTGGAAGTTGGCTTCGGCGACGTCGGAAGCTTGCTTGACAGCCTTTTGCACCGATTCGAAAGCGTTGTTGGCAGCAGCCACGGCGCTCTTCATCACGGCGACGGCGGTTTCCGAACCGGCCGGGGCGTTCTTGGCAGCGCTGTCGACCAGGCCGACGAAGGCTTGCTGGGCTTCAGCGGCCTTTGATTCGAAAGCCTTGGTGAACTCGGCGCTGGTGCCTTGGGCGATGTCGTACAGGTGACGGCTGTAGGCAGCGGTCTTCTCGGCCAGGGGCTGGAACAGGCTGGCTTGCAGCGACAGAAACTCTTGCGCGTCCTTGACGCTCAGCAGGGCCTGGCTGGTGCCGGCGGCTTCGGTCAGCGCAGCCTTCGAAGCGGTCACGTTGAGTTCGACCAGCTTCTCGACGCCTTCGAATGCCTTGGTGGTCAGGCCGAACAGCGTTTCGAGGGTGGCTTTTTGCGAAGAGATGATTTGGTCGGCGGTGAGGGCCATGTGGGTGCTCCAGTTGAATTGAAAAGGTAGATTCACGCTTGAGCTGCCCCTCGACTAATGTTGCGGTGCAGCATGGCCTCAAGTATAGGCAACCACGCGATTAGGACAAGGGGTTTCTGTTGCATTGCAGCAATTTAGAACGTGCTTTCTAAAACCAGTCCATGAGAATGTTCCGCATGCGTGCATTCAATTCCGGTCAATTCGTATTGCCGCTGCCGACAGGCCATCGTTTCCCGATGGGGCGCTACGCGCTGCTGCGTGAGCGGCTCGAGGCGCAGATGCCCGAGGTGCGGATGATGGAGGCGCCGCGCGCCAGCGACGGCGAATTGGCGCTGGCGCACACTCCGCAATGGATCGCCGCGATTAGCGATGGCAGCGTGGCCCCCGAGGCCATGCGCGAGATCGGCTTTCCGTGGAGCCAGGCCATGGTCGAGCGCTCGCGTCGCTCGGCCGGCGCGACCATCGCCGCCTGCCGAACCGCCCTGGCGGAGGGCATCTCGGCCAATATGGCCGGTGGCACCCACCACGCCAGTGCGGGCAGGGGCGGCGGCTTCTGCGTCTTCAACGATGCCGCGGTGGCGGCGCGCCTGATGCAGGCCGAGCAGGGTCGGCGGGCGCGACTGCCGCTCAAGGTGGCGGTGATCGATCTCGATGTCCACCAGGGCAACGGCACGGCCAGCATCTTCCGCGACGACCCCAGCGTCTTCACGCTGTCGCTGCACGGGCAGAAGAACTTCCCGTTCCGCAAGGAGGGGAGCGACCTCGACGTCGAACTGCCCGATGGCTGCGGCGATGCCGACTACCTGAGCGCGCTGGAGCAGGCGCTCGACGAACTGGAGCGGCGCTTCACGCCCGGCTTGATCATCTACCTAGCGGGGGCCGACCCGTTCGAGCGCGACCGGCTGGGGCGCCTGAAGCTGAGCTTCGACGGCCTCGAGGCGCGCGACCGGCGGGTTTTCGACTACGCCTGGCAGCGCCGGCTGCCGCTGGCCTTCGCGATGGCCGGCGGCTATGCCAGCGACATTTCGGAGACGGTGCAGGTTCAGCTGGGCACCTTCAGGGTGGCCGTGGAGTATTGGCGCCGCTGGCAAAATGCGCCGCCATGAGCGCCGCGCCGGGCCGCTCCCAAGCAAGCTCGCACCGCAGTGCGAAGCACGAAGGTACATTGTGAACGCTCGACCGACCCCCCATTCCCGCGCCAGCTACCGCGCATTTCGCAGCATCCCGACGCGCTGGGCCGACAACGATATGTACGGCCACGTCAACAACGTCGTCTACTACGCCTGGTTCGACACTGCGATCAACGCCTTGCTGATCGAGCGCGGTGCGCTCGACATCCACCACGGCACGACGATCGGCTTCGTGGTGGAGACCCAGTGCAACT
Organism: Variovorax sp. P4_D9; assembly: GCF_056401695.1. Lineage (NCBI taxonomy): Bacteria > Pseudomonadati > Pseudomonadota > Betaproteobacteria > Burkholderiales > Comamonadaceae > Variovorax > Variovorax sp. P4_D9. The sequence continues at coordinate 7,436 of NZ_JBFUIU010000278.1, read as the reverse complement.
ACTTCGCACCGCTGGCCTTCCCGCAGACGGTCGAGGCCGGCATCCGGGTGGCGCATGCGGGCAGCTCCAGCGTGCGCTACGAGATCGCACTGTTCGCGCAAGGCGCGGACACTGCTGCCGCTCAAGGGCACTTCGTCCATGTCTATGTCGACCGCGAAACCCAGCGGCCCGTCAAGTTACCGCAGGCTCTGCAAGCTGTCATAGACAGCCTCAAATAGAAAACCCCTACCAGGGCTCTCGCRGAACCGGCTTTGCCGGGCGGCAGGGAGCCCCCGGTAGGGGGTGGGCGGCTACACGAAGTGAGCCAACCTGGGGGTGAGCTACATCTTCTTCATGGACTTGATCTCGGCCTTGCCCTTGGCTTCGTCGGCCTTGGCCTGCTTTTCGCAGGCGCTCTTGGCGTCGCCCTTCTGGTCATCGCACTTTTCCTTCGCGACTTCGTAGCGGGCCTTCACCTTTTCTTCAGCCACATTTCGGGCATGGCTTTCGCTCGGCTTGTATTGCTGTTCGAGTTCGGCCAAGGCCACGTTTTCCGTGCCCTTGGCTTCCTTCTCGCAGACATCCTTGGCGTTGTCCTTCAGGGTGTCGCACTGCGCCTTCGCGACCTTGTAGTCGGCTTCGATCTTTTCCTTCGCGACCTTGTATTCATCCTGCGTCATGGCGCTGGCCTGGCCGGCGACAAGACAGGTGGACGCGATGGCGAGCATCAGCAAATGCTTTTTCATGGGAGTTCTCCAGAGTTGTGAATCGGGTTGGCGTGATTAGGTGGCGGAGGTCAGACCTTCTCCATCCAGATCGCGGCGGGCGTGCGGCCATCGCGGCTCTCCCAGTCGGCGACCTGCTTCTCGGCTTCCTCGCGGCTGATGCCGTGGCGCTCCTGGATGCGACCCAGCAACTGGTCGCGCTTGCCGGCGATGACGTCGAAATCGTCGTCGGTCAATTTGCCCCATTGCTCCTTGACCTTGCCCTTGAACTGCTTCCAGTTGCCTTCGACGGTGTCCTTGTTCATGACCTATCTCCTTCAGTGGGTTTGCTCACCGCCCAGAACGCTTGCTGGTCGGCGTGAGGACACTGTCGCGGCAGGTTCTCGGCGCCCCGGTAGGACGCCCGGGGAAGGGGTCGTAGGCACTTGCCGACGCGGCCCGTGATAATCGAACGCACACCGAAATCCGGAGACCAGCGAGCCGCACCATGATCATTCACAGCCTGCTCGATACCGACCTCTACAAGTTCACGATGATGCAGGTGGTCCTGCACCACTTTCCGGGCGCGCGCGTGGAATACCGCTTCAAGTGCCGCAACCCCGGCATCGACCTTGCGCGCTTCGCTGTACAGATCCGCGAGGAGGTACGTCATCTCTGTTCGCTGCAGTTCCGCGAACCCGAGCTGAGCTACCTGCGGTCGATGCGCTTCATCAAGAGCGACTTCGTCGACTTCCTCGGGCTGTTCCGGCTCAACGAGAAGTACATCGACATCGTTCCGCAGCCGTCTGGGGACCTCGAGATCAGCATCAAGGGCCCGTGGCTGCACACCATCCTGTTCGAGATCCCGGTACTGGCGATCGTCAACGAGGTCTACTTCCGCAACACCCAGCCCCAGCCCGACCTGGCCGAGGGCCGCCGCCGCCTCGAGACCAAGATCGCCCAGCTGCAGGACGACCGGCTGGCCGACCTCAAGATCGCCGACTACGGCACGCGCCGGCGCTTCTCCAAGGACTGGCACGATGAAGTCCTGCGCACGCTGTCCAGCCGCCTCGGTGTGGTCACCGCGCCGGCGCCGCTGCACGCAAGCTCGAAGCTGCCGCAGCTCGCAGGCACCAGCAATGTGCTGTACGCGATGAAGCTCGGCCTGATCCCGCTCGGGACCATGGCGCACGAGTACCTGCAGGCCTGCCAGGCCCTGGGTCCCCGGCTGCGCGACAGCCAGGTCTTCGGCTTCGAGTCGTGGGCCCGCGAATACCGCGGCGACCTCGGCATCGCGCTGTCCGACGTCTATGGCATGAGCGCCTTCCTGCGCGATTTCGACCTCTATTTCTGCAAGCTCTTCGATGGTGCGCGCCACGACAGCGGCGACCCGTTCCAGTGGGGCGAGCGCATGCTGGCCCACTACATCGCCAACCGCGTCGACCCGTTGACCAAGACCCTGATCTTCAGCGACGGGCTCACCGTGCCCAAGACCATCGAGCTCTACCAGCAGTTCCGCGGCCGTTGCCAGCTGGCTTTCGGCATCGGCACCAACCTCACTAACGACCTCGGCTACGAGCCGCTCCAGATCGTGATCAAGATGATTCGCTGCAACGACCAGCCGGTGGCCAAGCTCTCGGACACGCCGTCCAAGAACATGTGCGACGACGAACGCTACCTGGCCTACCTGCGCCAGGTGTTCGAGATCGCGCAGCCCGCCGCGTGATGGGGGCGCGTTTCCCGAGCCGATGGCTGCGCCTGCTGACGGCCGGCGCCTTGACGATGGCCTTCCCGGCGCTGGCCGCCGCCGCCGAATTCGATGGCGGCAGCCTGTCGCCGCTGTGGGGCGTGCCTTTCGCCGGCATCCTGTTGTCGATCGCACTGCTGCCGCTGCTGGCGCCGTCGTTCTGGCACCACCACTACGGCAAGGTGTCGGCGGCCTGGTCTCTGGCCTTCCTGCTGCCCTTCGGGCTGATCCATGGTGCCCCGCAGGCCGGGGCCCAGCTAGTGCATGCGCTGGTGGCCGAGTACATCCCGTTCATCATCCTGCTCGCGGCGCTGTACGCGGTGGCCGGCGGCATCCACATCCGCGGCAACCTGCGCGGCTCGGCGGGCCTCAACACCGCGATCCTCGCGATTGGCGCGGTGCTGGCGAGCCTGATGGGCACCACGGGCGCCTCGATGCTGCTGATCCGGCCGTTGATCCGTGCCAACGACAACCGCAAGCACAAGRTGCACGTGGTCGTGTTCTTCATCTTCATCGTGTCGAACGTCGGCGGCTCGCTGACGCCGCTGGGCGATCCGCCGCTGTTTCTCGGCTTCCTGAAGGGCGTCGACTTCTTCTGGACCGCGAAGAACATTTTCCCCGACACCCTGTTCGTGATCGGTGCGTTGCTGGCGCTGTTCTATGCGCTCGACCGCTGGTACTTCCGGCACGAGGGCGTCACGCCTTTCGACCCGACGCCCGACACCCGCGGCATCGGCTTCGACGGCGTGGTCAATTTCTGGCTGCTGGGCGGCGTGCTGTTCTTGGTGCTGCTCAGTGGCGTCTGGAAGTCCTCCGTCGGCTTCGACGTCCATGGCACGTCGGTCGGGCTGCCGGGCATCGTGCGCGATGTCGGGCTAGTGGCGATCACGCTGCTGTCGCTCAAGTTCACCGCCGCCAAGGTGCACGCCGACAACCAGTTCGCCTGGGGCCCGATGGTCGAGGTGGCGAAGCTGTTCGCGGGCATCTTCCTGACCATCGTGCCGGTTATCGCGATGCTCAAGGCCGGCCAGAGCGGCCCCTTCGGCGCCATCGTCGCCGCCGTGACGCGGCCCGATGGCCAGCCCGATCCGGCGATGTACTTCTGGGCCACGGGCATCCTGAGCTCCTTCCTCGACAATGCGCCGACCTACCTGGTGTTCTTCAACACCGCCGGCGGCGACCCGCAGGCGCTGATGACCACTTACGCGACGACCTTGGCGGCGATCTCGGCCGGCGCCGTGTTCATGGGCGCTAACACCTACATCGGCAACGCGCCGAACCTGATGGTCAAGGCCATCGCGGAAAGCCGCGGCGTGCGCATGCCGAGCTTCTTCGGCTACACGCTGTGGTCGGGCGCGATCCTGATCCCGCTGTTCATCCTCACCACCTTGATCTTCTTCCGTTGAACATGACCAAAGCCAAAGTCCTCGTCGCCCGTTCGATCTTCCCCGAGACCATCGCCCGGCTCCAGGCTCACTTCGAAGTCGAGTCCAACCAGGCCGACGAGGACTGGAGCGCAGATCAGCTGATCGAAAAGCTGCAGGGCAARCAGGGCGTGTTCACCACCGGCAGCGAGCGCATCGACGCCGCGCTGCTGGCGGCCTGTCCCGAGCTGAAGATCTGCGCCAACATGGCGGTGGGGTACAACAACTTCGACCTCGACGCCATGACCGCGCGCGGCGTGCTCGCCACCAATGCGCCCGACGTGCTGACCGAGACCACGGCCGACTTCGGCTTCGCGCTCTTGATGGCGACCGCCCGGCGGATCGCCGAGAGCGAGCATTTCCTGCGTGCCGGCAAGTGGAAGAAATGGAGCTACGACATGTTCTCGGGCTCCGACATCCATGGCGCCACGCTCGGCATCATCGGCATGGGGCGCATCGGGCAGGGCATCGCGAAGCGCGGTGCACTCGGCTTCGGCATGAACGTGATCTATCACAACCGCTCGCGTCTCGATGCCGCGCTCGAGGCCGAATGCAAGGCCCGCTACGTGAGCAAGGAAGAGCTGCTCAAGACGGCTGACCACGTCGTGCTGGTGGTGCCCTACACGCCGGCCTCGCACCACACCGTCGGCGCCGCCGAGCTGGCGCTGATGAAGCCGACCGCGACCCTGGTCAACATCGCGCGCGGCGGCATCGTCGACGACGCGGCACTCGCGGCCACTCTGCGTGAACACCGAATCGCCGCCGCGGGCCTGGATGTGTTCGAGGGCGAGCCCAAGATCCATCCCGACCTGCTCACGGTGCCCAACGTCGTGCTGACGCCGCACATCGCCAGCGCGACGGTGCCGACGCGGCGCGCGATGGCCGACCTGGCGGTCGACAACCTGATCGGCTTCCTGGTCGACGGCAAGCCGGTCACGCCGCTCAATCCCGCGGTGCTGGCTGCGCGCTGAGTCCAGTGATCGAACTCTGGATCCTCCTGGGGCTGGCGGCCCTGAACCTCGTCGTCCTGCTTTGGCTGCTGCTGCGCCCGGCGCCGGCGCCCGACCCCTCGGCGCTGATCGCCGCGCTGGCCGCCGGCAACGAGCGCACCGAGCGCGAGCTGCGCCGCGAGATCGGTGAGTCCTCGCGCGGCGCGCGGCAGGAAACCGCGCAGGCCTTCGCCACCTTCCAGCAGGCGCTGCTGCACCAGGGGGCGGAATCCACGCGGACGCAGAACGCGCAGATCGACGCCTTCGCGCAGCAGCTCACGCTGCTGCAGAAGTCGCTGGCTGACACCTTGAACACGCAGCTGCAGGGCCTGAGCGAATCGAATGCGCGGCGGCTCGCCGAAGTCCGCGCAACGATGGAAACCCAGCTCGCGCAGCTGCAGCAAAGCAATACGGCCAAGCTCGACGAGATGCGAAAGACGGTCGACGAGAAGCTGCAAAGCACGCTCGAGGCCCGGCTCGGCGAGAGCTTCAAGCAGGTGGCCGACCGGCTCGAGCAGGTGCACAAGGGGCTGGGCGAGATGCAGTCGCTGGCGGTCGGCGTCGGCAGCCTGCAGCGCGTGCTGACCAACGTAAAGACCCGCGGCGTGTTCGGCGAGGTGCAACTCGAGGCACTGCTGGAGCAGGTGCTGACCACCGAGCAGTTCGCCCGCCAGGTCGAGACCAAGCCGCGCAGCGGCCAGCGGGTCGATTTCGCGGTCCGCTTCCCGGGCCGCGGCGGCGACGGCGCGCCTGTGTGGCTGCCGATCGATGCCAAGTTTCCGCGCGACGACTACGAGCGCCTGATCGACGCCCACGAGCGCGCCGATGCCCCCGCCGCCGAGCTGGCGGCCAAGGCGCTCGAGGCGCGCATCCGCAGCGAGGCCCGATCGATCGCCGACAATTACCTCGCGGCGCCGCACACCACCGATTTCGCGATCCTGTTCCTGCCGGTCGAGAGCCTATACGCCGAAGTGCTGCGCCGGCCGGGCCTGATGGACGCGATCCAGCGCCAGCATCGCGTGACGCTGGCCGGCCCGACCACGCTGCTGGCGATGCTCAACAGCCTTCACATGGGCTTTCGGACGCTGGCGCTGGAACACCAGGCCTCCGAGGTCTGGAAGGTGCTGGGTGCGGTCAAGACCGAGTTCGAGCGCTACGGCGAATGGGTGGCGCGCATCAAGGAGCAGGTGGCCAAGGCCTCCGACACGCTCGACAAGGCCGACACCCGCGCCCGGCAGATGCGGCTGGCGCTGCGCAAGGTCGAGGCGCTGCCCGAGGCGCAGACCGAGGCGGTGCTGCCGCCGACCGACGACGAGGACGACGGCACCCCGTGAATGCTGGATTGCTTCGCCTGATCTTCGCGCAGGTCTGCCTGCATGCGGCGATGACGGGCACCCGGCTGGCGGCGCCGCTGCTGGCCTTGCGCGAGGGCTACAGCCCGGCGGCGGTCGGGATGCTGCTGGCCCTGTTCGCGCTGACGCAGGTGTTCCTGGCGCTGCCGGCCGGGCGCTTCGCCGATCGGCACGGCCTCCGGCGGCCGCTGGGCATCGCGGTGACTGCGGCGACCGCCGGTGCCGCCCTGGCGGGCGCCTGGCCGGTGTTTCCGGTGCTTTGCCTGGCGGCGCTGCTGACCGGCGGCGCCACCGGTATCGCCGTGATCGCGCTGCAGCGCCACGTCGGCCGCGCCGCCACCACCCCGACCCAGCTCAAGCAGGTGTTCAGCTGGCTGGCGATCGCGCCGGCGGCGGCCAATTTCGTCGGGCCTTTCGCCACCGGGCTGCTGATCGACCATGCCGGGCCGGTGCCCGGCGACCTGATCGGCTACAGGGTGGCGTTCGGACTGCTGGCGCTGCTGCCGATCGCCTGCTGGCTGCTGGCGCGCGGGACGGCCGAACTTCCCTTGTCGCGACCGGCCGCCGGCGCGCCGAGGCCCCGCGCCTGGGACCTGCTCGGCCAGCCGATGTTCAGGCGGCTGCTGTTCGTGAATTGGCTGCAGTCCGCGTCTTGGGATGTACACACCTTCGTGCTGCCGCTGCTGGGCCACGAGCGCGGCTTGAGCGCCTCGATGATCGGCACCATCCTCGGCGCCTTCGCGGTGGCGGCGGCCGGCATCCGTCTGCTGCTGCCGATGCTGGCCTCGCGCGCCAGCGAGCGCGGCGTGATCGCGGCGGCCAATGTGGTCACGGCCCTGGTGTTCGCGGTCTATCCGCTGATGAGATCGGCGCTCGGCATGGGCGCTTGCTCGGTGGTGCTCGGCATCGCGCTCGGCGCGGTGCAGCCGATGGTGATGAGCATGCTGCACCAGATCACGCCGCATGCCCGCCACGGCGAGGCGCTGGGTCTGCGCGTGATGACGCTCAACGCCTCCAGCGTCGCCATGCCAATGCTGTTCGGCGCCGCCGGCGCCCTGATCGGCGTCGCCGGCGTGTTCTGGATCGTCGGCGGCGTGGTGGCCCTGGGCACGCGCTCGGTGTGGGGCCTGCAGGTCCCGCGCGGCGATGGCCCGCACTGAGCTTGCCCCGGCGCTGCGGGGCAAGCCGAGCTAAAGCTAAAGCTTGTAGAAGGTCTTGATGTAGTCCCAGGCGTCCTGGGG